>NZ_JBEYKR010000008.1:0-112076 GCF_040703535.1 Streptomyces sp. NPDC007346 | reverse complement strand
GGCGCAGGCGGGGCCAGCAAGGGTTGCCTGGTGTACCGCACCGATGCAGGGGCGACGGGAAGACCCGGGCAGCCCGGGCAACCGGGGGCGGCCGGCTCCACCGGCGCCGAGCCCTCCGGGGGCTCCGACGGCTCCGCCCGCTCCGCGCCCCCGACCCCGGCGGTGGAGTCGGAGTCCGAATCCACCGGCACCGTCCCCGCGTTCGGCGAGAGCGGCCTGCCCAAGCGCCGCCGCGGCCGCACGCTGGCCGCCGCCGAGTCCCGTACCGGCAACGCCACCCCCGGCGGAGCCGACAACCCCCAGGCCCGTACCACCGACCCGAAGGTCCAGGCCGCGCGCTTCAGCACCTTCAGCCGGGCCGTACGTGCCAACTCCCCGCACCCGGAAGGCAACACCCGATGACCGCGACCACCGACGAGAAGCTCAACTGGCTGCTGGAGGGGCTGCTCGACCGCACCCCCGGCACCCGCCACGCCCTCGTCCTGTCCCGCGACGGCCTCAAGCTGTGCCGCACCCCCGAGCTCTCGATCGACCAGGCCGACCAGCTGGCCGCGATCTCCGCCGGTATCCAGAGCCTCTCGCACGGCGCGTCCATCGAGTTCGGTGACGGCACCGGCGGCGTACGCTCCGCGATGGCCGAGTTCTACGGCGGCGTGCTGTTCATCGTCGAGGCGGGCGCCGGCGCACACCTGGCCGTCGTCGCCGACGAGGACTCCGACGTGGGCCTGGTGGGCCACAACATGAGCGAGCTCGTCGAGCAGCTCGGCGAACACCTCGTCGCCCCGCCGCGCTCACCCGTGGCAGAGAGCTCGGCCGTATGACGACGGCACCCCGCCCGCGTCCGGGCCGCGACGACGATCCGGACCGGCTGTACACCCTCACCGGGGGGCGCAGCCGGTCCGACTCGGCCGCCTTCGACCTGGTGACCCTCGTCGTCGCCGAGTGCGACCCGGCCCCCGGCATGCAGTCCGAGCACGTCGCGATCCTGCGGATGTGCCAGGGCCCCACCGCCGTCGTCGAGATCTCCGCGACCCTGAACCTGCCGGTCAGCATCGTCCGCATCATGCTGTGCGACCTGCTGGACACCGGCCGGATCAGCGCCCGCCACCCCCGTACCGCCCGTGTCGCGGACCGGCTCCCCGACCCCGACATCCTGGAACAGGTGCTCGTTGGACTCCGCAACCTCTGACCGCGCCGCCCTGAGCGCGACGACCGACAACGGACTGAAGATCGTTGTCGTCGGCGGCTTCGGGGTCGGCAAGACCACCATGGTCCGATCCGTGAGCGAGATCCGTCCGCTCAACACGGAGGAGACCATGACCCGCGCGGGCGAGGCCGTCGACCACCTCGACGGCGTACAGGCCAAGACGTCCACCACCGTGGCGTTCGACTTCGGCCGCATCACGCTCGACGCACGCTCGGTGCTGTACCTCTTCGGCGCGCCCGGACAGGAGCGGTTCTGGTTCCTGTGGGACCGGCTGTTCTCCGGCACGCTCGGCGCGGTCGTCCTGGTGGACACCCGCCGGCTCGCCGACTCCTGGTACGCCATCGACCGCCTGGAGCACCACGGCACGCCGTTCATCGTGGCGTGCAACGACTTCGGCGGCCCGCTCCACAGCGAGCAGCAGATCCGCGAGGCGCTGGACCTCGCGGACGACGTGCCGCTGGTGGAGTGCGACGCCCGCGACCGGTCCTCCAGCAAGTACGTGCTCATCACGCTCGTCGAGCACCTGGCCGCGCTCTCCGCCGCCCGCCTCCACGCCCCCGAAGCGGCGCTGGCGACGGCTGCCCCGACCCCGGAGCCCGCCCCGTGACCACCATCTCCGGCTGCCCCGTCACCCACGGGTCCGTACCCCTGTCCGGGCCCCGCTTCCAGAGCGACCCCGTCCAGCTCTACCGGGACATGCGGCGCGACCACGGCGCCGTCGCCCCGGTCGTGCTCGACGGCGACGTGCCCGCCTGGCTCGTCCTCGGCTACCGCGAGCTGCACCAGGTCACCGGCGACCCGGCCCTCTTCAGCCGGGACTCCGACCTGTGGAACCAGTGGGAGCGCATCCCCGACGACTGGCCGCTGCTGCCGATGATCGGCCGTAAGCAGCCCTCGATCCTCTACACGGTCGGCGAACGCCACAGCGTCCGCGCGATGATGATCAGCAACGCGCTGGAGGGCGTCGACCCGTTCTCCCTGAAGCGGTACGCGGAGGAGTTCGCCGACGAGCTGATCGACCGGTTCTGCACCAAGGGCTCGGTCGACATCATCGCGGAGTACGCCAAGCTGCTGCCCGCCCTGGTGCTGGCCAGGATCTACGGCTTCTCCGACGAGGAGGCCCACCCCCTGGTCGGCGCGATCAACGACATGATCGACGGCCGGGAGCGGGCGCTCGCCGGGCAGCAGCACCTGGCGACCTCGATGTTCCAGCTGCTGGCCGACAAGCACGCCGCGCCCGGTGACGACGTCGCCAGCCGGATGATCGCGGACACCGGCGGCTTCACCGACGAGGAGATCGCCCAGGACCTCATGGTGATGATGGCGGCCGGGCACCAGCCGACCGCCGACTGGATGGGCAACTCGCTGCGCCTGATGCTCACCGACGACCGGTTCGCCGCCTCGCTCTCGGGCGGCCGGCACAGCGTCGCCGAAGCCATGAACGAGGTCCTCTGGGAGGACACCCCGACACAGAACGTGGCCGGCCGCTGGGCCACCCGCGACACCCACCTCGGCGGCCGCCACGTCCGCACCGGTGACCTGCTGCTCCTGGGCCTCGCCGCCGCCAACGGGGACCCGCAGGTGCGGACCGACGGTTCGGCGCTGACCGGCGGCAACAACGCCTTCCTCTCCTTCGGCCACGGCGAGCACCGCTGCCCCTTCCCGGCCCAGGAGACCGCCGAGGTCATCGCCCGTACCGGCATCGAGGTCCTGCTGGACCGGCTGCCGGACGTGGACCTGGCCGTCTCCGCCGAGCAGCTCACCCGCCGCCCGTCGCCGTGGCTGCGCGGTCTGACGGATCTGCCGGTGCTCTTCACTCCCACGCCCGCCCTCGGCAGACCCGCAAGCCTCGGAGGCCCCGCATGACCCGCATCGCGCTCGATCCGTTCGTCACCGACCTCGACGGCGAGAGCGCCGCGCTGCGGGCGGCCGGACCACTGGCGGAGGTGGAGCTGCCGGGCGGTGTACACGTGTACGCGGTCACCCGCCACGCCGAGGCGCGCGCGCTGCTCACCGACAGCCGGGTGGTCAAGGACATCAACGTCTGGAACGCCTGGCAGCGCGGCGAGATACCGATGGACTGGCCGCTGATCGGCCTGGCCAACCCGGGCCGCTCGATGCTGACGGTCGACGGGGCCGACCACCGCCGTCTCCGTACGCTGGTGGCCCAGGCGCTCACGGTGAAGCGGGTGGAGCGGCTGCGCGCCGGGATCGAGGCGCTGACGAACGCGAGCCTGGAGAGGCTGGCGGCCCTCCCGGCCGGGCAGCCGGTGGACCTGAAGGCCGAGTTCGCCTACCCGCTCCCCATGAACGTCATCAGCGAGCTGATGGGCGTGGACGCGGCGGACCACCCGCGCCTCAAGGAGCTGTTCGAGAAGTTCTTCTCGACGCAGACGCCGCCGGAGGAGGTCCCGCAGATGATGGCGGACCTCGGGACCCTCTTCACCAAGATCGTCGACGACAAGCGGGCCGACCCGGGCGACGACCTCACCAGCGCCCTGATCGCGGCCTCCGAGAACGGTGACCACCTCACCGACGAGGAGATCGTCAACACGCTGCAACTGATCATCGCCGCCGGGCACGAGACCACCATCAGCCTGATCGTCAACGTGGTCGAGGCGCTCCAGACCCACCCCGAGCAGCGCGAGAAGGTGCTGAACGGGGAGATCGGGTGGGAGGGCGTGATCGAGGAGACGCTGCGCTGGAACACCCCGACCTCGCACGTCCTGATCCGCTTCGCCACGGAGGACATCGAGGTCGGCGACAAGATCCTCCCGAAGGGCGAGGGCCTGATCGTCTCGTTCGGGGCGCTGGGCCGCGACGAGGAGCAGTACGGCCCGACGGCGGGCGAGTTCGACGCCACCCGCACCCCCAACCGCCACATCGCCTTCGGCCACGGCCCGCACGTCTGCCCGGGTGCGGCGCTCTCCCGCCTGGAGGCGGGGATCGCGCTCCCGGCCCTCTACGAGCGGTTCCCGGAACTGGAACTGGCGGTACCGGCCTCCGAGCTGCGCAACAAGCCGATCGTGACCCAGAACGACCTGCACGAGCTGCCGGTGGAGCTGGGCTGCCCCTTCGGCCACGACGCCTGATCTCCGGCCTGCGGACCGGCGCCCACGGGTCGGAGCGCGCGTCTCACCGGACGGACACGGTTGCTGAGCCGTACCACCGAGGGACTACGCTCCGACTCGTGGCCGACATCCAGATTCCCGCTGACATCAAGCCCGCCGACGGACGCTTCGGCGCCGGTCCTTCCAAGGTGCGGACGGAGGCGCTCGACGCGCTGGCCGCCACCGGAACCTCTCTCCTCGGTACGTCCCACCGCCAGGCCCCGGTCAAGAACCTGGTCGGCGAGGTACGCGACGGTGTACGCAGCCTCTTCTCCCTCCCCGAGGGTTACGAGGTCATCCTCGGCAACGGCGGCTCCACCGCCTTCTGGGACATCGCGACGCACGGTCTGATCGAGGCGAAGTCCCAGCACCTGAACTTCGGTGAGTTCTCCTCCAAGTTCGCCAAGGCCGCGAAGCTCGCGCCCTGGCTGTCCGACCCCACCGTCATCGCCTCCGACCCCGGCACCCACCCGGACCCGCGGGCCGAGGCGGGCGTCGACGTCTACGCCTTCACCCACAACGAGACCTCGACGGGTGTCGCGGCCCCGGTCAAGCGCGTCGCGGGCGCCGACGAGGGCTCCCTCGTCCTGGTGGACGCCACCTCCGGCGCGGGCGGCCTGCCGGTCGACATCACCGAGTCCGACGTCTACTACTTCGCCCCGCAGAAGTCCTTCGCCTCCGACGGCGGCCTGTGGATCGGCGTGTTCTCCCCGGCCGCCCTGGAGCGCGCCGCCCGGATCCACGCCTCGGGCCGGCACATCCCGGAGTTCTTCTCGCTGCCGACGGCGATCGACAACTCCCTCAAGAACCAGACGTACAACACCCCGGCGCTGGCCACCCTCTTCCTGCTGAACGAGCAGCTGAAGTGGATGAACACCCAGGGCGGCCTGGACTTCACCACCGGCCGCACGGCCGCCTCCTCGGGCCACCTCTACGGCTGGGCCGACGAGTCCAAGTACGCGACCCCGTTCGTCACGGACCCGGCGCAGCGCTCGCAGGTCATCGGCACGATCGACTTCGCGGACGAGATCGACGCGGCGGCCGTCGCCAAGGTGCTGCGCGCCAACGGCATCGTGGACACCGAGCCGTACCGCAAGCTGGGCCGCAACCAGCTGCGCGTGGCGATGTTCCCGGCGATCGACCCGGCGGACGTACAGGCGCTGACGGCGTGCGTCGACTACGTGATCGAGAAGCTGTAGCCCTTCCCTGTTCGTAGCGCTGTACGGCAGTACGGCTCGGCTTTACGGCTGTACGGCTCGGCTGTACGGAGACGGTCCGGCACCCACGCGGTGTGCCGGGCCGTTTCCGCTTCACCCGACCGGGTGGCCTATGCCGACAGCGCCGTACTCGCCTGTCCCGCCCTACGATGATGCCCGCCGGCTACGACCGCCACGAGGTGTACGCCCCGGGTCAGGAGGCCCCGCTGCCCGCCTCCATCGGCGCCGAGGTCACCCTCGATGTCGCCGAGCTGGTGCGGGCGGGCCGCCCGAAACGCTGAGGGCGGGGGCCGCTCACTCCCCCGGGGCCGCCGCCAGCACCGCGCGCAGGGCGGCTATCCCCGCGAGCCACTCCGCCTCCGCCCCGGCATCCGCCCACAGGTCCAGCGGCTCCGCGTTCGCGCCGGTGAGGCGGTCCAGGGCCCGGACCGCCAGGGAGCGCAGGTCGGCGGGGAGCGGGGGCAGCGGGTCCTTGGGGCCGTACGCGGTGGTGACGGGCTCCCCGCCGGGGCACTGGGCGGCTACCAGAGCGGCCGCCGCCACCGCCTCCTCGCCGCTGTCGAGATAGTCCTGCGGGGAGGTGTCGGCGGCGGCGGCCAGGGCCGCCCGGAGCACGTCCGCCTTCTTCTCCGGCTCCGCGTCGTCGACCCGCCCGCCGAAGTCGGCCGCGGTGTCGTTGTCGAAGTGGCCGATGTCCCAGGCGCCCATGGGGTCCCCCTCAATCCGTCGTGCTGCTCAATCCGTCGTGCTGGTGTCCCCATCGTCACAGCCACCACTGACAATCGGCCTCCGCGCCAGTACGAACCCCTGCGGCGCCCGCTCCGGGAACGGCCCCTCCGTCTCCCGCTCCTTCCACAGCACGGTCCGCACCTCCAGTCCCGCCGCCCGCAGCAGTGCGGCCATCCGCTCCGGCTGCCGCCGGTGGAAGACGAGCGAGACCTCGTGGCCCAGCCCCTCGGTCAGCCGCAACGGCTCGTCCCCGGCCTGGAAGCCGAGCTGTACGGGGGCGCCCGGGGCCAGGACGCGGTGGAACTCGGCGAAGGCGCGCGGCAGTTCCTCGTCCGGGACGTGGATGGTCGAGTACCAGGCGAGCAGGCCGCCCAGGGAGCCGTCCGGCACGTCCAGGCCGAGCATGGAGCCCTCCTCGAAGCGCAGACCGGGGTGCTCCTCCCGCGCCACGGCCAGCATGCCCGGGGAGAGGTCGATCCCGAACACGTCCAGTCCCAGGCCGAGTCCGTGCAGATGTGCCGTCACCCGGCCGGTCCCGCACCCCACGTCGGCGACGGGGAGTCCGTGCGCGGCGGCCAGCTCGGCGAAGGCGGCGACCACGGACCGCTCCACCGGCTTCGCCGCCAACTCCTCGCGGGAGAAGGCGGCGTAGTCGGGGGCCATGGTGTCGTAGGAGGTGCGGGTGGCGCGCAGAAAGGCGGGTTCGCGTTCGGTCATGGGTGGGACCTTAGACGTACTGCCCCGAGGCGCCTCCCACCCGCCCGGACCGCCTCACCTGCCCAGCATCCGGAACCGGCGCACCGCCAGCGGCAGGAAGACCAGCGTGATCACCACCGGCCACACCACGGCCATCAGCAGGGCGTTCTCCTCCACCCAGGTCCCGCCGCCGGCCACCGGGTTGCCGAACAGTTCACGGGTGGCGGTCGCGGTCGAGGAGATGGGGTTCCAGGCGGCGACGGTGCCCAGCCAGTCCGGCATCAGGGACGGGGCGACGAAGGTGCTGGAGATCATCGTGAGCGGGAAGGCGACCGCGTACAGCCCGCCCGCCGCCTCCGGTGTGGGGACCAGCAGGCCCAGCCAGACACCCACCCAGATCAGGCTGAACCGCAGCAGCAGGAGCAGCCCGAACGCCCCGAGGGCGGCCATCACCCCGCCGCCCGCGCGCCAGCCGATGAGCAGGGCGGTGAGGGCCAGGATGGCCAGTTCGGCGGCGGCCACCACCAGGTCGGCCGTCCCGCGCCCGGAGGCGAAGGCGGAGGGGGCCATCGGCATGGACCGGAACCGGTCGACGACCCCCTTGCCGGCGTCGGTGACGACGGCCACGGCGGTGTTCATGAACCCCATGGCCATGGTCATCGCGAACATGCCGGGCATCAGGAACTCCCGGTAGTCGCCGCCTCCGGGCACCTTCATGGCGCTGCCGAAGATGTACCCGTACAGCAGGACGGAGAGGATCGGGAAGCCGAGCTGCCAGACGATGGCGGAGGGCTGGCGCTGGTAGTGGGTGAGGGTGCGGCGGGTGATGTTCCAGCAGTCGGAGACCGCCCAGTAGGCGAGGCCGTGTTCACGGACCGGTCCGGTGGGTGCCGGTGCCGGTGCCGGTGCCGGTTCCGGTGCTGTCGGTACGGGGTTCCGTTCGAGCGTGCTCATGCCGCCGCCACCTCCCGCGCCGAGTCCTGGGCCGTGTCGTGCGCCGGGTCCTGGGCGGTGTCGTGGTCCGCGCCTTGGTCCTCGCCGTGGTCCGCACCGTGTCCCGTCAGCCGCAGGAAGACGTCGTCCAGGCTCGGCCGGCGCAGCCCGATGTCCTCCACCGCGATCCCGTCGTCCTGGAGGCTCCGGGCCACCTCGGTGAGCGCGGCCACCCGGTCGGCGACCTGGGTGTGCACCCGGCGGGTGGCGGCGTCGGTGACGACGAGCCCGCCCCCGGCCACCCGGCCGACGGCCCGCGCCACCGCCGCCAGGTCGCCCCCGTCCGCGGCGACGACCTCGATCCGGTCGCCGCCGACGCGGTTCTTCAGCGCGTCCGGGGTGTCGTCGGCGATGGCCCGCCCCCGGTCGATGACGGTGATGTGGGAGGCCAGCTTGTCCGCCTCGTCCAGGTACTGCGTGGTGAGCAGCACCGTCGTGCCGCCAGCGACCAGGGCCCGTACCGCGTCCCAGACCTCGCCCCGGCCGCGCGGGTCGAGCCCGGTCGTCGGTTCGTCCAGGAAGAGCACGTCGGGCGAGAGGATCATCGAGGAGGCGAGGTCGAGCCGGCGCCGCATGCCGCCGCTGTACTCCTTGGCGCTCCGGTCGGCCGCCTCGCCCAGGTCGAACCGGTCCAGCAGCTCCGCGGCGCGCTGCCGGGCCCCGCGGTTGCCGAGGTGGAAGAGGCGCCCGAACATCTCCAGGTTCTGCCGCCCGGTGAGGCCCTCGTCGACGGCGGCGTACTGACCGGCGAGCCCGATCCTGCTCCGTACGCGGCGGGGTTCGCGCCCCACGTCGAGCCCGGCCACCTCGGCCCGGCCCCCGTCGTACCGCAGGAGGGTCGCGAGGACCCGTACGGCGGTGGTCTTCCCGGCGCCGTTCGGGCCGAGCAGACCGTGGACGGTGCCGGGGCGGACGGTGAGGTCGAATCCGTCGAGCGCCCGCTTCTCCACCCCGCCCTTCCCCCGCGCCCGGTACCGCTTGACGACCCCCTCGGCGAACACCGCGTACCCGGACGTGGACCTCACGCCTGTTCCGCGCATGGACATGGCACAACCCCCTGCTTCTCCGACTGACCCGAGAGCGAACTGGGTACACCGTACCCGATGATGAGTACGCTGTACCCAGATGAGAGTACGGCGTACCCACATCCTCTCCGGCGCATTACGCTGCCCCCATGGCGAAAGACGGATCGACAGCGGCGGCGACGGACGGCACCACGACCGGGAGCGGCGACATCGCGCGCAGCCTGGAACTCCTGTGGGGCACCGGAGAACGCCCCAGCCGCGGCCCCAAACCGGGCCTCACGCTGGACCGGATCGTCACCGCGGGCATCGCCGTCGCGGACGCGGAAGGGCTCTCCGCCGTCTCCATGCGCCGGCTCTCCACCGAGCTCGGCACGGGCACGATGTCGCTCTACCGGTACGTCCCCGGCAAGGCCGAACTCCTGGACCTGATGCTCGACCGGGTGCTGGGCGAACCCCTGTCCGCCGAGCCCGGCCGCCCCGCCGCCGACCACCCCGTACCGGACGACTGGCGGGTGGCGATCGACGCCATGGCCCGGACCTACCTGGACAACCTGCGCCGCCACCCCTGGCTGCTGAAGATCAACCAGGCCCGTACGGTGCTCGGCCCCAGCGCCCTGCGCGGCCTGGAGCTCTCGCTCGCCGCGCTGCGCTCGATGAACCTGCGCGACCCCGAGCTGATCGGCGTGATCATCACGGTCAACAGCTTCGTGGAGGGCCTCGCCCGCACCCAGGGGGACGCGGCGGAGGCGGTGGCGCAGACCGGGCTCAACGACGAGGAGTTCTGGGAGAGCCAGCGCCCCTACCTGGAGCGGGCCATGCTCAGCGGCGCGTACCCGATGATGGCGGGGATGTCCGAGGACACCTTCAGCGCCGACTTCGACCACTTCGCGTTCGGGCTCCAGCGGCTGATCGCCGGTTTCGAGGCCCTGGTGGCGGAACGTACAGCAGAAGCGGAAGGATGACCGGACGGCGGAACGTACGGCGGAGCGGACATGACAGCGCGCCCGGCCCGTGCCCCAATGGAGGTATGGACGCCAGCCAGGAACTCGCTCGTTTCGTGAAGCAGTACACCGTCCTGCTGAGCACCCACCGGCAGGACGGCACGTCCGTCGGCACGCCCGTCAACATCGCCGTCGAGGGCGATCACGCCTTCATCCGTACGTTCTCCTCGGCCTGGAAGGTCGAGCGGATGCGCAACCACCCGAAGGTGGAGCTAGCCCCCTGCACGGTCCGGGGCGTACCCACGGGACCGAAGATCAGCGCCCACGCACGGCTGCTGCGGCCGGGCACGAAGGAGAACACGCACGCGGCGCGGATGCTGTCGCGGAAGTACCCGGTCGTGCAGGGGCTGCTCGTCCCGCTGGTGCACCGGATCAAGCGGGACAGGACGCTGCACTACCAGGTGTGGCCGGTGACGAACGGCGGGTGAGGGACGGCGGGCGACGGACGGCGTGTGAGGGACGGCGGGTGAGGGACGGTCGCGGGGGGCGCGGCAGTACGTGACCCGGCGTCCGGGCCCCGACCGGGCCGTCCCGGGCCGCTACCGGGCCCTCCCCAGCCACGCCCCCGTGCGGGCCCCTCCCGTCACGCCCGCACGGGCGCTCCCCATCCACGCCCCGCACGAGCCCCCATCACGCCCCCCACGCGGGCGCTTGCCCGCTACCCCCGCCCCCGCCGCCTCAACGCGAACCACAGGGCCCCCACCCCGATGATGATCACCGCACCGAGCCCCACGCTGCCCTTGCCGTCGTCCCCCTGGTCGCCGCCCGCCCCCTCGTCCCCCTCGGCCGGGCTGCCGCCCCCCGAAGGCTTCCCCTGCTCCTGGCCCCCCGTGCCGGCCCCCGGCTTGCCGCCCCCCTCGACCTCCACGCGTACGACACCGCTGCGCACGCCCTCGGAGCCGAACATCAGGGCCGAGCCGTCCGCCGTGTACGTCACCGACTCCGCCTGCCGCTGGAACGGCGCGGCGATCGACCGGCTCTCGCCGAGGCGGCCGTCCTCGAAGTCGTACACGCGGGCGCTGAAGTACGAGCGCAGCACCAGCGAGCCCCCGTCGGGCGAGAAGGCCCCGTCCGTCACCCACGGCACCTCCCCCACCCGCCGGAACGTGTTCGTGGCCCCGGTGGTGAGCTCCGCGGGGCCTTCGTAGAGGCCGCCGCCGTCCTCGTTCTTGGAGGCGATGTAGACGCGTCCGGTCCTGGGGTGGACCATCAGCGCCTCGGCGTTGCGGGCGCCGTCGGCGTACTTCACGTCGTACTGGGTGGCGGTGACGGTGGCGTCGCGAAGCGTCTTGGGCTCGGGGAAGCGGTAGATCCAGACATGGGACCAGGTCCCGTCCAGGTTGTCCCCGATGTCACCGACGTAGATGTCACCGTCGGGCCCGATCGAGATGGCCTCCACATCACGCGGCTCCCCGATGCCCCGCATGGTGATGGTCGCGACGGTCTTCCCGGTGCGGGAGTCGACGGCGAAGACGTAGGGGCCGTCGTCGCTGTCGTTGTGCGTCCAGTAGACGCCGGGGTGCAGACGGCTGGCGGCGAGGCCGCTGGACTCGGTGATGCGGGGGTCCTCGATCGTGAAGTCACGGTCGGGCTCCCCGTCGGCGGCGACGGCGGGGCAGGCGGCCCCCAGGAGCAGCAGGAGGGCTGCGGCGGGGACGGCGAGACCTGCCGAACGGCTCGGATACGGACGCATGGCCCAAGTGTCCCCCGTCACGGCGCCGTCCACCGTCGGTCCGGGGACCGCGGCCACCACCGTGTCCATCGTCACGTCGCAGGCCACAGCCGTGATCGGCCATGATGACGCCATGCGTTTTCTTCCGGTCGGCGACTCCATGACCATCGGCGCCACCGGCGACTTCACCTGGCGCTACCGGATGTGGCAGCACCTGGAGGCGGTCTGGCCGACCCCGTACGAGATCGTCGGGCCGCGCACGACGCTGTACGACCCCGAGGCGAACGCCCCGCTCTCCCACGCGTACGCCGACCCGTCCTTCCCGCCCGACGCGCGCCGGCACCTGGCGGGCTGGGGCGAGGGGTGGCTGCACATGGCCCCGGTGATCGCGGACGCGGTGCGCGAGGCGGAGGCGGACGTGCTGCTGGTCTCGCTCGGCCTGATAGACCTCGGGTTCTACACGGACAGCGAGCAGACGGCCGCCAACGCCCGCGCGTTCATCACGGCGGCCCGCACGGCCAACCCGCACCTGCGGATGGTGCTGCTCCCGGTGATACCCAACGTCCGGGCCGAGACGGACGCCCCCTTCGCCGCCTCCTGCGCCCGCTTCAACGAACTCCTCGCCAAGGCCGTCGCCGACCTGGACACCCCGTCCTCCCCGCTCCTGCTGGCCTCGCGCCCGCCGGGCTACGACATCCACACGGACACATACGACGGCACCCACCCGGGCCCGACCGGCGAACACCTCCTGGCCGCCGCCTTCGCCGACGCGATGCACCAGGCGTGGGGGCTGGGCGGCCCGTACGCACGGCACCGGGCGGCGCCGGTATCGGTATGAGGTGCCGAGGACGTCCACCGGCCCGAGGCACCCGTCGGCCACCGGCCCGGGGGCATCCTTCCGACCACCAGCCCGAAGCACGCCCGGTCACCGGCCGAGGCGCCCTCGGTCCACCAGCCTGAGGCACCCGCCAAACCACCGATCTGAGGCACCCCCGGCCACCAGCCCCACCGGACGCACGGCCCCTGGACCGACACACCGCACGGGGCCCGGACCGCCGCCACCCCACACCGAGGCCTCGGACTGCTACCCCGCACGGGCCCCCGGCCCGCCACCCCGCCCGGGACAGGGGCGGCCGGCCCCAGGCCCCTCGCCTCAGCCGAGGTTGCCGGTGGCCACGGTCCCCGTGCCCTGGTCGCGGATGGCGGTGGTCCAGTTGCGCAGGTCGTTGCCGGTGACCCAGGCCCCCTGGCTGCCGGCCATCACGCCCACCCCGGCCTCGGCGCCGCCGCCCTCACCGACGCGGGCGACGTTGCCCTGGACCGACACGTTCAGCGCGTTGCCGCCGATCCGGACCGCGTAGCTCCCGGCCGAACCGCCCTTCCCCGCCCCGGTGATCCGGTTGTCGCGGACTGCGGCTTCGGAGGAGGCCACCGCGATGCCGTTGTGGGACGCGCCGAGCACGGTGTTCTGGGCGATGAGGGCCTCGGTCGACTCGGTGTCGACACCGATGCCGTCACCGTGGATGTCCGACAGGTGGTTGCCGGTGATCACGGCGTGCGGGGAGCGCTGTATCTGGATGCCCTGGCAGTTCCCGCCGGACGGGTGGCCGGTCGTGGCGACGACGTTGCCGGTGATCGACGCCCCGTCCGTCCGGCCGACGTAGATCCCGGTCTCGCCGTTCGTGGCGCGAATGAGGTTGCCGCTGACGACCACCGAACTGTTGCGCCCGGATGACGTGTTGGAGACGACGATCCCGCCGCCGGAGCCCGCGCCGCGAATCGTGTTGCCGGTGACGGAGATGTCCTGGAGCGGGGTGCCCGAACCGGAGCCGACGTGGATGCCGGTGATCGCCGCCGAGTCGATCGTGTTGTCGGCGATGACGGACTGCTGCCAGTCGGTGGCGCGGACGCCGTAGGCACCGCTGCTCTCCACCCGGTTGCCCAGCACGCGGATGTTCCGGTGCGACCGCCGGTGCGAGGCGGGCGCACCGGCGGGTGCCACGTAGTGGTCTCCGCAGAGCGCGTCGTACGGGGCGGTGGTGGGCAGGGAGTTGCGCATCACGCACCCGGTGATCAGGACGTCCACGCAGGGGGTGCCGTCGAAGGCGGGGGCGGGCAGGTTGGCGGCGCTGGTCGCGGCGGTGATCTGCACGGCCTCGAGCCGGTTCGGCACGGCCGGAGTACCGGTCCCGGCGTACACACCGTCGAAGAGGCAGTCGACGATCCGGGCCCGCCGCACGGCGTTGAGTTCGATCGCGTGCGCCTGGGGGACGTCGAGGACGGTCGCGTCCCGGACGGTGAACCCGTCGGCGTGCGTGAACACGAAGGCGGGGCACGTGGAGGTGAACTGGCTGCCACGCATGTCCCACGTACCGCCGAAGACGGATATGTTCCCGGCGCCCTCGTACGCGTCGACGGCGGGCATGCCGCTCGTGTAGTTCTTGACGAGGGCCGAGGTGTTGCCCGTACGGAACAGCCGCGCCCCGTGGGCCTGCACGGTCATGCCGGGCCCGAGCAGCAGGGACTCCCCGAGCGCGTACGAGCCGGGCGGCACCAGCAGGGTCGCCCCGCCGCCGGGTACGGCCCGCGCGAGGGTCAACGCGTAGCGGAACGCGGCGGTGTCGTCGGTTGCACCGTCCCCGACCGCGCCGTAGGCCCGCACGTCGAAGACGACCACGGCCGGAAGCGGCTCGGCGGCGGCCGGTCCGGCGGCCAGCACCTGCGCGGCGCCGACACCGCCGAGGAGTCCGCCGGTGGCCAGCATCAGGGCGCGTCTGTCCATGGTTCGTTCGTCCTTCGGTAGGCGGAGGGCCGCAGAGGGTCAGGGGCCGCCACCACCGCTGCCGCCGAAGGGACTCCCGTCCGGGGGCGTTCCGGACTCGCGGGGCTCCTCACCTCTGCTGCGGCAGTTCCGCCGTACCCGCGCGGTCCAGGGTCTGCGACGCATCCTGCCACAGGGCGCCCCACCGCCCCGGGCCCTTTCACCAACGCGTGCACCGCTGCCCCGCCGGCCCACGGACCAGCCGTCACACGGGCGGGCCGGCCTGCCCGGACGACGGCTCCCACCGAGAAGGAGCCCCGCCCCGCCTCCTCGCCCGGAAGAGGCTGGTGGCCACCGGCACCCCGCCGTCAGGCCCCGGGTCGTGCACGGTGCCGGAACCAACGAGGTCGAACCCGCTCTCATCCAGCAGCTTCGCCCACACCGTCGGCTCCAGGACCCACCGCTGCATGGTGCCGGGGCTGCCGTCAGGCATACGGGTCGGGATGTCGGCGGGGGAGGACGAGGACGAAGTCACGCCCCCTATCCTGGCCCGCCCGCCGCAACCACAGCCCACGACCTGCCCGGGAGGCCCCGTCCATTCTGCGGACATGATCCGTCCCGTCGAACTCGTCATATTCGACTGCGACGGGGTGCTGGTCGACAGCGAGCGCATCGCCGTGCGCGTGGATGCCCTCGCCCTGGCCCAGTCGGGGTGGAAGCTCACCGAAGCCGCGATCGTCGACCGGTTCATGGGCCGCTCGAGCCAGGCGATGACGAAGGAGATCGAGGCCCACCTCGGGCACAGCCTGCCGGCCGACGGGGAGAAGGAGTTCGAGCCGCACCACCTCGAAGGCCCCGGCACCGTCGTCTTCGACGACATGCGCGCCCTGCCCGGCCTCCTCGCCGGCCGGTGACCGGCCTCGCACCGCCTCGGCCCCCTCACCCCACCCGCTGCGACCCCAGCATCGTCAGTGCGAGCTCCGTCAGTTCGCCGGAGACCTCCTCGGGACGGGCCCGGCGGGAGCGGCGGGTGTGGTGGGCCATCAGTTCGTGGACCGTGCCGACCATCACCATGACGTCGACGCGGTGGTCCCTGTCCTCCGCCTCCCCCCTCTCCACCGCCCGCTCGGCCTCACCGGCCAGGAACTCCGTCCACAGCGCCCGCCAGAGCTTGCAGTGCTCGTCCACCACCGCGCTCACGCCCAGCACCTCCACGAAGGTCACGCGCGCCTCGCGCGGGTCCCGGGTGACGGACCCCACGTACGCGTCGAAGAGGCGCCGGACCCGTTCCGCGATCGAGCACTCGTCGATGCCCTCGGAGAGCAGGGCGGCCTCCGCGGCCCGCAGGCCGATGGTGGTGACCCGGTTGTGCAGGGCGATCAGGAGCCCCTCCCGCGTCCCGTACTCCTGCCGGAGCACCTCGGGGGTGACCCCGGCCGCCTCGCACAGGTCCGTCTCGGACGTCTCCCGGTAGCCGATGACCCCGTACAGCTCCCGTGCGGCCTCCAGCAGTTGTTCCCTCGCCTGGGTACGGGCCTGGTCACCGGGCCCCGTCCGCTGAACCGCCCAGCCATCAGCCACCGGTCCTCCTTCAGCGCAAGGTGCGGGAGAGGGCCTCGGCACCTCTGCACGAACCGCCGCCCCATTGTGCTCGCCCGAAGGGCCAACGGAGTGCCGCGCCACACCCGTACGGCTCAACGCCGTCACGCCGAAACGCTTCTTCTTCTTGTTTTTCTCACGTTCTCCTCACGCGGAGGCCTGCCTCGGCGCTCTTCGGCCCCGCTTCAGGCCCCCGTTCGGGCCTCCTTCGGGCATTCCTCAGACCTCCTTCGGGCCTCGCTCGGGCCTCGTTCGGGCCTCCATCAGACCTTCCTCGGGCCTCCGTCGGACGCCCGTACGTCCGTACGCCCGTACACCGGAAGCCGAGTCCAGGAGCCCCCGCATGCCCGTCACCCCGCCCCTCCCCCGTACCACGCGCCAGGTCGCCCTGGCCTCCGTCCCCCAAGGGCTGCCCACCGCCGCGCACTTCGCCGTGGCCGAAGCGCCGCTTCCCGCGCCCGCGCCCGGCCAGGTTCTCGTCCGGAACCGCTTCCTCCTGGTCTTCCCCGGTCCGCGCACCCTCCTCGGCGCCGAGATCGACCGCCTCACCCGGCTCCGCGCGGACCTCACCCGCCGGGTCTACGGGGAGCCGTAGCGGGCACGCCCGGCGGCTCCACCCGCGCCAGCCACCCCGTCAGCAGCCGCTCCAGCTCCCGCGCCTCCCGCGGGTCCAGCGCGTCCAGCAGCTCCCGCTCGTTGCGCATGTGCTCGGTGAACGCCCGGTCGATCAGGGACCGGCCCTCCGGGGTCAGCGCCACCACCCGGCCCCGGCCGTCCGCCGCCGAGCGGCGCCGGGTCACCAGGCCGGCGCGCTGGAGGCGGTCGATCCGCTTGGTCATCGCCCCCGTGGTGACCATCGTGTGCGCGGCCAGCTCACCCGGTGCCCGCTCGAAGGGCTCCCCGGCCCGGCGCAGCGCGGCCAGTACGTCGAACTCACCCTCCGACAGCCCGTGCGCGCCGTAGACGGCGGTGAGGCGGGCGGTCAGGAGGTGGCCCAGGCGGTGCAGCCGGCCGATGACCGCCTGCGGGGAGGTGTCCACGTCCGGGCGCTCCCGGGCCCACTCGGCCCGGACGCGGGCCACGTGGTCGAGACCCGCGCCGGCCGGAGCGGACTCCGCCACAGCTGCGACCGGGCCGTCCGGAGCCTCATCCGGAAAATTACCTTCCATGGAAGGCACAATAGCTTCCATGGAAGGTAACCTGAAATGGTCGCTGGTCACGGCGGTGGCCCCCGTGGCCTGGGGTACGACCTACTTCGTCACGCGGGAGTACCTCCCCGAGAGCCACCCCCTGTACGGCGCCGCCTTCCGGGCGGTCCCCGCCGGACTCCTCCTCCTGGCCGTCTGCCGGAAGCTGCCGCGCGGAAGCTGGTGGTGGAAGTCCCTGGTCCTCGGCGCCCTCAACATGAGCGGCTTCTTCGCGCTCGTGTACGTGGCGGCGCAGCGCCTCCCCACCAGCCTGGCGTCGATCATCATGGCCCTCGCGCCCCTGTTCATGATGATGCTCGCCTGGCCCCTCGTCGGTGAACGGCCGGGCTGGAAGCACCTCGCCGGGGCCATGACGGGTGTCGCCGGGGTCTGCCTGATGGTGTTCACGGCGACCGGGACCGTGGACGCGGTCGGGGTGCTCGCCTCCGTGGGGGCCATGGCGATGTCCTCGTACGGTTACGTCCTGGCCAAGCGGTGGAGCGGCGAGGTGGACGTACTCGCCGCCACCAGTTGGCAGTTGCTCGGCGGCGGGCTGCTGCTCGTGCCCTGCGCCGCGCTCGTGGAAGGGGCGCCGCCCGCGCTCGACGGCCCCGCGCTCCTCGGCTTCGGCTACCTCGCCGTGGTGGCGACGGCCATCGCCTTCGCCGCCTGGTTCCTGGGGCTCAAGCACCTGCCCGCGGGGACGGTCGGCCTGCTGGGGCTGCTCAACCCCGTGACGGGCGTGCTGCTGGGGCTCCTGCTCGCCGGGGAGAGCCTCTCCGGCCGGCAGGTCCTCGGGCTCGTGCTCACGCTGTGCGGGGTGGTGCTGGGCCAGCGCGCCTCACGGACACCCGCACCACCGCCCGAGGCCCCGGAACCCCCCGAGCCCGCCGCCCCCACCGAGCGCCCCTCCCGTATCAACCCTTCACCGTGAACTCCCCCCGCAGCAGCGCCTCGTCCCGCGACGACGGACCCACCAGCAGCTCGAACCGGCCCGGCTCCACCACGCGCCGCCCCTGCGCGTCCACCAACGTGCAGGCGGCGACGGGGAGTTCGATCAGCACCTGGCGCGACTCCCCCGGAGCCAGCGCCACCTGCTCGTACGCCTTCAGCTCCTTCTCCGCCCAGGTCACCGAGGTCACCGTGTCGCTCACGTACACCTGGAGGGTCTCCAGCGCGGGCCGGGACCCGGTGTTGCCGAGCGTCACCCGGGCGCGCACCGTCTCGTGCGGTTCGACGACGGCCGTCAGGATCTCCAGGTCCGTGTACTCCACCGTGGTGTAGCTCAGCCCCTCCCCGAACGCGAACGCCGGGCTCTGCGTGAGATCCGCGTAGCGCGCGCCGTGCTGGCCGCGCACCTGGTTGTAGTACGTCGGCTGCTGGCCCGCGTGCCGGGCGAAGGAGAGCGGGAGGCGGCCGGTCGGCTCGATCAGCCCGAGCAGCAGCTCGGCCACCGCCGTACCGCCGAGCATCCCCGGGTTGGCCGCGTACACGATCGCCGCCGCGCCGAGCGCGGACGGCGGCAGCACCAGCGGCTTGGAGCTGATGACCACGACCACCAGCGGCTTGCCGGTCGCCGCCAGTGCGTCCAGCAACGCAACCTGATCGCCCACGAGTTCGAGGGTGGCCGTCGACTTGCCCTCGCCGATCAGCTCGATGCGGTCGCCGACGACGGCGACCACGTAGTCGGCGGCCTCGGCGGCGGCGACCGCCTCACCGATCAGCGCCGGGTCGGGCACGGCCGGGACGACGACCTCGGGGCGCGGCTGCCCGTCCGGGAAGAACTCCCCCTCCGGGTCCGGGCCGACGCCCAGGATGCGGGCGCCGGGCGCGTACGCCACGGTCCAGTCGGCGGGCGCCCGGTCCCGGAAGCCGTCGAGGACGGTACGGATCATGGTGCGCGGCTGCCCGTCCGGGAGCCAGTCCGCCTGCCCCGAGGAGCCCGCCCAGTCGCCCAACTGGGTCTGCGCGTCATCGGCGTTGGGACCTACGACGGCGACCGTACGGGGGCCGGAGGCCGCGGCTCGGGCCCGTCCGCCACCGCCCACCACGAGACCGTCCACACCGGAACCGCCCACACCGGGACCGTCCGCACCGGAACCGTCCGCACCGGAATCGCCCGGCTCACCCAGCGTGCCCGGCGTGCCCGGCTCGCCCGCCTCCAGGCCTCCCGCCAGCGGCAGCGTGCCGTCGTTGGTCAGCAGCACCAGCGAGCGCCGGGCCGCCTCCAGGTTGAGGGCCGCGTGCTCGGCGCTGCCGATGAACTCGGCCTGCCGGGCGGCGTCGGGGTGGCGCGGGTCTTCGAAGAGGCCGAGTTCGAACTTGAGCGTCAGGATGCGGCGTACGGCAGCGTCGATCTCGGCCTCCGTGAGCGCGCCTTCCGCCACCGCCTCCTGGGCGCCCTCGAAGAACTTCGACGTCGTCATCACCATGTCGTTGCCCGCGCGCACCGCCGCCGCCGACGCCTGCGCGTAATCGGCGTAGATCTTCTGCTCCCACACCATGCGGCCGACGTTGTCCCAGTCGGTGACCAGCGTGCCGGTGTACCCCCACTCGCCGCGCAGCACCTCGCCCAGCAGCCAGTCGTTCACGGTGATCGGCACGCCGTCCATGGACTGGTAGCCGAGCATGAACGTCCGGCAGCCCTCCTTCGCGACCCGCTCGAACGGCGGCAGGAACCACGAGCGCAGCTTGCGCCGGGAGATGTCCGCCTCACTGGCGTCGCGGCCGCCCTGGGTCTCGGAGTACCCGGCGAAGTGCTTGGCGCAGGCCAGGATCGCGGTCGGGTCGGCGAGGCCCTCTCCCTGGTAGCCGCGCACCATCGCGGAGGCCAGCTCACCGATCAGGTGCGGGTCTTCGCCGAAGGTCTCGCTCACCCGGCCCCACCGCAGGTCCCGGGTGATGCACAGGACCGGCGAGAACGTCCAGTGCACCCCGGTCGCCGCGACCTCCACCGCCGTGGCCCGCGCGATCCGCTCCACCAGGCCGGCGTCCCAGGTGGCCGCCATGCCGAGCTGCGTCGGGTAGATCGTCGCGCCCTCCCAGAAGGAGTGGCCGTGGATGCAGTCCTCCGCCACGATCAGCGGGATGCGCAGCCGGGTCTTCTCGGTGAGGGCGGCGGCCTCCAGCACCCGCTCGGGCGAGGCGTGCAGGATCGACCCCGCGTGCAGCTCCTCCACGAGGTGCCGCACGCCCTCCTTGGCGTTGAGCTGGAGCATCTGACCGACCTTCTCGGGCAGCGTCATGCGGCCCAGGAGATCGGCGACCCGGTCCGCGACGGGGAGCGCGGGGTCGAGGTACGGCGGCTGGAGGCCCACAGGAGTTCCTTTCACGACGGCACTCCGCAGTACCGTACGCTCAATACCGACCGCTTGGTAAGTATTCACAGGGGCGCGATTCCGGCCTGTGAGAATCTGGGCCGGAGCGGCGCAGCTCAGAGGCGGCGCGGAGGCGGAGCGAGAAACGAGAAAGGCGTCCGATGACAGCGGGTGAAGGCGCGTGACGTCGGGAGCGCGGCGCGGTTACGCGAAGGGCCGGGCCAAGCGGACCGAGATCCTCGACCAGGCGATGACCCTGTTCGGCGAGGCCGGTTACCGGGGCGCCTCGCTCCGCGTCATCGCCACCCGCTGCGGCATCTCCCACCCGGGGCTCCTGCACCACTTCCCGACGAAGGAGGCGCTGCTCCTCGCGGTGCTCCAGCGCCGCGACGACGTGGACGACGAGTGGCTGGCCCTGGGCGTCACCCGGGGCGTCGACCATCTGCGCCGGCTGGTGGACCTCGCGGAGCTGAACGCCAAGCGGCGCGGGATCGTCGAGCTGTTCTCGGTGGTCGCGGCGGAGGCCACCTCGCCGGACCACCCGGCCCACGCGTACTTCGAGGCCCGCTACCGGACCTCGGTCGCCAACACCGAACGCGCCTACCGCCAGGCCCGGGAGGCGGGCGAGCTGCGCGACGACGTCGAACCGTGTGCGGCCGCGCAGCAGTTGATCGCCCTGATGGACGGCCTCCAGATCCAGTGGCTGATCAGCGACTGCGCGACGGACATGGCGGGGGTCCTACGGGCCCACGTCCAGGCGCAGTTGACCGTGGATTTCTGAATCCGGCCCCGGACGACGGCCTACCCGTCCGCCCCCTCGCGCGACCACCGGCACACCCACCCAGCCCCAGCCCCGGTGCCAGCACCGGCACCGGGGCCGGCACCGGCCCCGGCACCGGCCCCGGCGCAACGTAAAACGCGGGAAGTTCAGGCACTCACCCGCTCGACCCCCCGCCGGTCCGCCATCCGTGCCATGACCAGGCAGTACAGCGGGGCGAAGACGAACTCGACGACCATCGACTGCCAGGGCGCGTCGGCCGCCGTCCCGGTGGAGGCGAGTTCCCCGAAGCCCGCCGCGAGGCCGAAGGCGAGCAGGTTGTTGGCGACGTGCAGGGCGATCACCGCCTCCAGGCCTCCGGTGCGGATCACCAGCCAGCCCCACCACAGCGCCGAGTAGAAGAGCAGGACGAACCCGGTGAGTTCGCCGAACCCGTGCGCCAGGGCGAACAGGAGCGACGCGAGGACGACGGCGGGCCACGGCGAGCGCACGGCCCGCCCGATCACCTGGACGAGCCAGCCCCGGAAGACGTACTCCTCCGCCGCCGCCTGGAACGGCACCAGCGCCGCCAGCACGACCAGGCTCACCAGAAAGGCGGTCCAGCCGGGGAAGCCGTCCCCGGCCGGTTCGGCCGGCTCCTCCCCCCAGGACCAGGCGAACAGCACCCCGAACTGGACGATGATCAGCGGAAAGGCGACGGCGGCGCACAGCCCGAGCCACCTCCACCGCAGCCGTCCGACGACCGAGGAGACCGTGCCGGCCGGGCGCCTGCCCAGGTAGCGGGCGCCCCACAGGACGATGGGTATCCCGATCGCGATACCGACGAGCTGGATGGCCATGTCGGCGACCGGGTCCTCGAAGAACGCCTCGCTCTCCGCCGACACGGGCTCCGCGTCCAGCACCGCCGCGAGGACGGCCCCGATGCCGGAAACCACCACGATGGCGACGAAGACCAGGAACACGACGAGCGACAGCTCCCCGAGCCACCCGAACCGCCCGCCCTGCCCGTTGCGCCCCTGCTGGTCGTAGCGCGACCCGGCCTCGGCACGTACGGGACCGGGCGGCGGGACGGGCCCGTACGGAGGGGCGTACCCGTACGGGGGCACCGGCCCGTACGAGGGGGCGGCCCCCGGCGGAGGGCCCTGCCAGCCCTGCTGCCAGGCGGGTCCGCCGCCCTGCTGCCCGCCGGGGCCGACCCCGGCGCCCTGCTGCCGGCCGGGGCCGCCGGACGGAGGCGCGGGCGGCACGGGCGGCTGGGGCGAGGACGAGGGCGGGTCCCACGGCGAAGGAGGTATGTCAGGTTCCACACCTGGGATCTTGCGGGCGCCCGGCACCCGAGGTCAATGCGGCACCGGGCCGCCCGCGCTCGCAGCCGTACGCAGACCAACGCGCCCGGAACCCAACACCACACCACCGCGCCGAAGTTGCTGTGCCAGACTCCTCCGACGGAAGGATCCACACGCCCACACACTCCACGTCAACGCACCCCACGCCCCACGTCCACACGCCCCACGTCAACGCGCCCCACGTCAACGCGCCCGACGTCAACACATCCCACGCCCACACGCCCCACGCCCACACGTCCACATCCCCCCGCCCCGGGAGTCCGGCATGACGACAGAACTGCCCCACCCCCCGATCGACACCAGCAGGCCCCACTCGGCACGGGTCTACGACTGGCTGCTCGGCGGCAAGGACAACTACCCCGTGGACCAGGCGGTGGCCGAACACCTCCCCGTCGAGGCCAAGATCGGCGCCCGCCAGAACCGGGCCTTCATGAACCGCGCGACGGCCTGGCTGGCGGGCGAGGGCGTGACGCAGTACCTGGACATCGGTACGGGCATCCCCACCGCCCCGAACCTGCACCAGATCGCCCAGGAGATCCGCCCCTCCTCCCGGGTCGTCTACTGCGACAACGACCCCATCGTCCTGCGCCACGCGGAAGCCCTGCTGGTCAGCCGGCCGGAGGGCGCCACCGACTACGTCCACGCCGACGTGCGCGAGCCCGCCGCCATCCTCGAAGCCGCGCGCAAGGTACTGGACTTCGACCGCCCGGTGGCCCTCTCCCTCCTCGGCCTCCTCCACTTCCTGCCCGACGACGAGGACCCGCGCGGCATCCTCCGTACGCTCACGAGCGCCCTTGCCCCCGGCAGTTACGCCGTCCTCTCGCAGGGCGCCTCCGATGTGAACCCCGAGGGCGGGCAGCAGGGGACCGACGAGTACAAGAAGGGCGGCATCCGGCTGGCGCTGCGGACCCGCGAGGAGTTCGCGCGGTTCTTCGAGGGCCTGGAGCTCGTGGAGCCCGGCCTGGTGACGGCCCCCGAATGGGTCCACGGCCCGCCGGCCCCCGTACCGGAGGAGAGCGGGCTGTACGTGG
Source organism: Streptomyces sp. NPDC007346 (assembly GCF_040703535.1). Lineage (NCBI taxonomy): Bacteria > Bacillati > Actinomycetota > Actinomycetes > Kitasatosporales > Streptomycetaceae > Streptomyces > Streptomyces sp. NPDC007346. The sequence continues at coordinate 88,407 of NZ_JBEYKR010000008.1, read as the reverse complement.
CGGTCGCGCGGGTTCCGTAAACGGGCCGGGGCCCCCTCACTTCCGCCAGAACAGGTGGTGCGTCACCCCGCTCGGGCTGGGCACGGCCTCCAGGTGGAACCGGTCGAGCAGCTCGTCGGGCGACTCCCAGAGCCGCAGCCCGGTCCCGAGCTTCACCGGCGAGACCACCACATGCAGGGTGTCGACGAGATCGGCGTCGAGGAACTCCCGGATGGTGGTGACCCCGCCGCCGAGCCGCACGTCCTTGCCCTGGGCCGCCTCCCGCGCCTGCGCGAGAACGTCGGCCGGCTCGCCGCCGACGAAGTGGAACGTGGTGTCGGAGAGCGTGAACGAGGGGCGCTCGTGGTGGGTCATGACGAACACCGGCGTACGGAACGGGGGCTCCTCGCCCCACCAGCCGCGCCACGCGTGGTCGGGCCAGGGCCCGCGCTGGGGGCCGAACTTGTTCCGGCCCATGATCTCGGCGCCGATGTTGCGGCCGTAGTCCCGCGTGAAGTAGTCGTCCAGCCCCCGGCTTCCCCCCGGGTCCGTACGCATCGGCCAGCTCGCCGTGGCGCCGGCCCAGGAGAACAGTCGCTCCGGCTCGACATGGCCGAAGGGCCTCTCCAGGGTCTGGTCCTCACCGGCCGCGACTCCGTCACTGGAGACGGTGAAATTCTGGACCCTCAGCAGCTGAGCCATGTGTTCCTCCCTGTGTGGTCGACGACGACACGACACGACATGACGACACGACACGCGTAGTGAACGCCGCATCCACGCGTAGTGAACGCGGCATCGTGGAGCAGATCAGCGGTGACACGCACATCGGTGAGCGCTTCCGACGCGATCAGCCGCAGACGTGTTCCTGGTGACGATGCTGCCACCAGCCTCTGACAACGGGCTCGTCCCCGTACCGCTCCCAGGCCGCACCGGAACCCACCGCACCATCCCCGACCAGGCACGCAGCGGGCGCGCAGCAGGCGGTGGGAGCGGCCGGACCGGGTTCTGCCGCTAGGCCTCGCGACGGCATCCGTCGAGGAGCGTGGCGACCATGTGCCTGGCGTCGGCCCGGTCGTAGTCGGGGCCGGTGATGGAGAGGTTCCCGATGGCGCGCATGAGCGTGTAGGCGGTGATGCCGGGGCGGAGTTCGCCGGCGTCGGCACAGGCCTCGAGCAGCGTCGCGCAGGCCGGGACCAGAGTGTCGAGCATGAGGGTGTGGAGGTTCTCCAGCCCCGGGTCGTCGGACCCCAGCGCGGCGCCCAGACCGTGCTTGGTCACCAGGAACTCCACGAACGCGTCCGCCCAGCGGGTCAGCGCGGTGAACGGGGAGGCGGATTCCTCCAGGAGCTGGGGCGCGAGTGCGGCGCAGGTGTCGATCTGGTGCCGGTAGACGGCGGTGACGAGGTCCGCCCGGGTCGGGAAGTTCCGGTAGATCGTGCCGACGCCGACGCCCGCGCGCTGGGCGATGTCGCGAATCGGGGCCTGGACGCCCTGGTCCACGAAGACCGCCGCTGCGGCCGCCAGCACGCCACTGCGGGTGCGCTGTGCCTGTGCCTGGCGTACTCCGACCGGTTCGGGCACGGGATCCCCTTTGCTCGCGGAACAATGTTCCGCTAAATTGGCGGAACGGCGCTCCGCCAAATTATGGCAGAGCGATCCCACGGCGAAAGCGCAGGTCTCCCATGCCTTCCATGCCTTCCATGCCTTCCACGGCCGCCATGTCTTCCACGGCCGCCACGCCCTCCATACCTTCCACGGCCTCCCCGGCCCCCACGGCCTCTTCGGCGGCCCCCACGCCCTCCCCTGCCTCCACGGCCCCGATACCTTCCAGCCGCCTCGACCAGCAGACCTTCGCGGTCAAGCCCATGACCGTTCCCGTACCCGACCGCGGCATCGACCTACAGGTGAAGGTCACCGCCCCGCGGTCGGGCCAGAACCTGCCGGTCATCGTGTTCTCCCACGGCAACGCCTGGTCCCTGGACGGATACGGACCTCTCGTCGACCGCTGGGCCGCAGCCGGATTCGTCGTCGTGCAGCCCACCCACCTGGACTCCCGCCGCAACGGCCTCGGGTGGGACGACCCGCGCTTCGCCACCATCTGGCGCGTCCGGATCGCCGACCTCCACGCGGTCGTCGACGGCCTGGACGACATCCTCGGCCAGGCCGGCGGCCTGGAGACCCGCGTCGACCGTGGGCGCGTCGCGGTCGTCGGCCACTCCTGGGGCGCCCAGACCGCCGGCGCGCTCCTCGGCGCGCGCGTGCTCGACGCCGACGGCGTGCCCGGAGAGGATTTCTCGCACTCGGCGGTCTCGGCCGGCGCGCTGATCGCCGCGACCGGAACCGGCGACACCCTCACCCCGTTCGCCGTCGAACATCTTCCGTTCATGCGGCCGGACTACTCCACCATGACCACCCCGGCCCTGGTCATCGCGGGCGGCAAGGACCGGTCCCAGCTCTCCACGCGGGGGCCGGAGTGGTTCACGGACGCCTACCACCTCAGCCCGCCCCCGAAGAGCCTGCTCGCCATCGCCGAGGGCGAGCACACCCTCGGCGGCCTCGCGGGCGAGATGGTCGCCGAGACCACCGACGAGGAACCCGCCCGCGTCGCCCTCGTCGCCGACGCGATCTCCGCGTACCTCCTGGACGCCTTCGAGCTGAGTGGCACCGAGTGGAGGGACCTCGGCGCGGAGGCCACCACCGACGACAGCGCGTGGAGCATTTCCAGCAAGTGAACTATCGAGGCCGCGCTGTCGCCCTGCGCCACCCAACCCATCCCACCTCGTGTGACAGATGTACACCTGGTACATTCATGTCATGAGTGAGCCTGCAATCGAGTCCATGGCCGAGGTCCGCAAGCACCTCGCGGATGTCATCGACCGCGCCCGCCGCGACGAGACACCCACGATCATCACGCGCCGCGGCAAGAGTGAGGCCGTCCTCATCGACATCGACGAGTACCGTCGCCTGCGCGAAGCCGATGAACGGTACGAGGACGAATGGCTCAACCGCCTCGCCGACCAGGCCGAGTCCGAAGGCACCGAGGGTTCGGTGTCCCTGGAAGAGATGGCCGCACTCCTCCGGTCGGCCAACTGATCCATGGGCCACGTCACCCGTTTCACGGTCCACGCACAGCGCAGCCTTCTCAAGGTCCCCCTGCCGGACGCCCGACGCATCCTCGGCCGCTTGGCGGATCTCCAAAAGGCCTTGGACACCGGCGACCTCTCCGGGTTCGACGTCAAACCGCTCCAGGGCCACCACGCCCGCTGGCGTCTCCGAGTGGGGAACTACCGGGCCGTCTACACCGTCGAGGACGGTCAGCTCATCGTCTGGGTGCTGGCGGTCGGCCATCGGCGCGAGATCTACCGCGGCCACTGAACGCGCCGACACGCGCCGATCACTCCTTCACCGCGTGCCCCTCCCGCGCCCGCAGCCAGGCCATCTCGTGCAGCAGCTCCGCATCCACGAACGGGTCCTGTGCCGTGGGCCGCGACCGCCAGTCCAGCGGCCAGGTCATCCCGTCCAACGCGGGCACCCCCACGAACGCCGCACCCCGAGCATTGCGGTTCATCGCCTCCACCCCGGGCGGCCACCGGTGCCCGGCAGCCGTACCGGGCGCGAGCAGGAAGTACATGCTGCGCTCCCCGATTCCCGAGCGGACGATCGGCCCGGCATGGAAGTCGGTGAACTGCATGATCTCGTAGGCAATTTCCTCGCCCAGCATGCCGATGGCCCGGACGGCGTCGAAGTGGATGCCCACGTGACGGAGGGCGTGGCCGGAGGCGGGGATCCAGGACGGCACCGGATCCAGTGAATTTCGGAGTTCCATGCGCTAAGCGTTGCGGCGGACACGTACCGTGACCAGAGTCACAAGCAAGTTGTGGACAGTGGTGTACATACGAGGTGAGCCCGTGCACTCCAGTGATCAGCCCGAAAGCGCCGCCGAGATGTTCGGACTGCTGCTCAGGCACTTCCGCGAGCGGGCCGGCCTGTCGCAGGAGCAGTTGGGCAAGCGGATCGGCTACTCCAAGTCCCAAGTAGCCATGGTGGAACGGGGCGCACGACCGCCGAAGGGCGTCTTCGTGCAGCGGGCGGATGAGGTGCTGGGTGCACAAGGTGCACTGATCGTCGCCGCGCCGAAGCCGCCGAAGCAGTCGAGGCAGCGCAGTCCGCTGCCGGACTGGTTCACGCCGTTCGCGGACGAGGAAGAGAAGGCGTGGGCCCTGCACACGTACGAGAACCAGGTCATTCCCGGCCTTCTCCAGACGGAGGCGTACGCGCGGGCGGTCTTCATGAGCCGCTACCCGAACTACGACGACGAGGAGATCGAGGCGAAGGTCGCTGCACGACTCGAACGACAGAAGTTGCTGTCCCGCAGGCCGCTGCCCGACATCAGCTTCGTCCTGGAGATGATCGTGCTGACCCGGCCGATCGGCGGCCGTCGGGTGATGAAGGCCCAGCTCCACCATCTCGCCGATGTGGCGCGGCTCCGGCACGTACGCATCCAGCTGATGGACCCCTACCGCGAGGACCACGCGGCGCTGGACGGGCCCTTCGTCCTGCTGGAGACCGACAAGCGCCAGCAGCTCGCCTATATCGAGGGGCAGGGCGGCAGCTTCTTCGTCACCGAACATCCGCAACTGGGGAACCTGTTCGGCAAGTATGGCGTCACACGGGCCCAGGCTTACACTCCGGAGAGGACCCTGGAAACGATCGAAAAGATGGCAGAGGAACTATGAGCACTGGCCTCCACTGGTTCAAGTCCAGCTACAGCGGCAGCGAGGGCGGCAACTGCGTAGAGGTGGCGCTCACCTGGTCCAAGTCCACCTACAGCGGCAGCCAAGGCGGCGACTGCATCGAGGTCGCCACCTGCCCCCACACCGTCCACGTCCGCGACTCCAAGGACGTCACCGTCCCCGCGCTCGCCGTCTCCCCTGCCTCCTGGGCGTCGTTCGTGGACTTCGCCGCCTCCTGAAGTTCCCTCCGCACAGGTGCGAGGGCAACCCGCTTCCCCGGCGGGTTCCAGGGACGGGCATCGCCGTTTCGCAGCCGGAGGATTCGTCCGGCTACGTTCGCTCAGGCGAGTCCGATGGCCAGGAAGAACGGGGCGAGGGTCAGCGTCACCGACAGGGGCCAGTACGGGTACGGCGGCGCTTCGGTGAACAGCCTGCCCCGCATCCACAAATTGATCAGGGCCCAGACGCCTCCGAAGCAGGCGACCACCGGGACGACGATGACCAGCCACAACAGCATCCCGTCGTCCTCGTTGGGGTCCCGCCGTGTCCATCCCAGCTCCGCCAGCGGCCCGTTGGACAGGAAGTACCAGGTCAGGAAGATCGGCACCATGGCCGGAATCCCGAACAGCAGGTTCACGACCACCGGGACGAAGGACTTCCACAACCGCGCGTTCTTCACGAGACCTCCGGGTCCAGCTGGCTCGACTGAGCCTGTCGCAGCTCTCCAGGACGTTGTACAGGCCGATCAGCTCACGACCGTACTGCGCTGCGCTGCGGCGTCTCCGATGCCGGGCTCGTCCGGCCTTCGCCGCCGGCAGGCACGTGTCGGTCGGAAAATCTCTGCACCGATCCCTACGCCTTGCGATCGTGCTCCACGGGATCGCGCAGGCCGCGCGCCGGTCAGGTGCGTCCGGAGCAGGGAGCGGGAAGTTGCAGATGCGGGTCCGTCCGTTCGAGGCGCGCGACGCGAGAGCCGCGGAGCCTACGCGTACGGCACCACCACGACCTGCACGTCGTCCTCATAGATGACGCGCCCCGGATCCGCGGAACGCAGGAGCCGGCAATCGACGCCGTGGGCCGCGAGAATTTCGAGATAGCCGGGGACCCTCGCGAGAAGATGCCTGGCCGACGGTTTGAACCATGCTGCCGCGCCGGGGTTGATCTCGTGGTCGTACACGGCAGGGTCGACGGTCGAGGGGTCCGTGTACGCGGCGTTGTACCAACTGTTGTGTTTACGGCGGAAGAGTTCCTGCTCCTCCGTCAGCCTGCCCTCCCGGGCGAGCATGTTGATGAGTCCGAAGACGCCGGTGAAGTGCCCTCTCCTGTTCCGGTGCGGCGACTGAAACCGTACGTAGTGGACGGCTTCGCTGCCGCTGCCGCTGCCGCTGCGGGTCAACTCCATGGGGCCATCCTTGCACCACGTTTCTTGCGCGCCACCTGGGTCATGACCGCCCCCGGCCCGGAGGCCGGGCACGCCTGATTCCTCAGCACCGGCCGTGGCGAACCACTCGCTGCGTCCCCGGCATATCGGTACGCTCCTGGTCCGCATATCGGTACGCTCCTGGTCCGCGCGGTCGCTCCGTAGCCGGGAGAGGGGGCGGCCCCGTCCCGCTACGGCCACTCGTACAGCCGGAACCGCTGCCGGAATGGAGCTGCTGACGTGACCTCCCTCTTTCCCGACTCCCTCGCCGAGGATCTCCTGACCGAGGCCCGGCGGAACGGCATCGAGAAGTATGTCGTCGGCGCGTTGATCACCGACGAGGGCGGCCGGGGCGGTCACCCTCTCCGAGCACGACGACTTCACCTGGGCCGATCGGGGCGACCTGCCGGCCGTCAGCGGCGAGACGCGCGCTCTGCTGACCGGCCGGGTGGGCTGGTGACGGCGTGGCCCGGGGGCCCTGCCGCCACCAGCCCGCCGGAGGCCCCCCGATGATCAGCTGGCGCAGGCTGACCGAGGACGGCTTCCCCCTGCTGATCTCCTGGCTGGAGCAGCCGCACGTGGCCCGGTGGTGGAACCACGAGACCTCGATCGAGGCCGTACGACGGGACTTCGGGGCCGCCGCCAGGGGTGAGGAGCCCTCGGAGGACCTGCTCGCCTGCCTGGACGGCAGCCCGGTCGGACTGGTGCAGCGGTGCCGCCTGGCCGACTACCCCGAGTATCTGGCAGAGATCGGCACGTTGATCGAGGTGCCTGCCGGGGCCATGACCATCGACTACCTGATCGGGGAGCCGACGCTCGTCGGCCGCGGGGTCGGGCCGCAGATGATCCGGTCGGCCGTCCAGGCGATCTGGGACGAGCATCCCGATGCCCCCTGTGTTCTGGTGGCCGTGTCGGCGGCCAACCGGGCGTCCTGGCGGGCGCTGGAGAAGGCCGGGCTGCGGCGGGTCGCCGAAGGCGACCTGGAGCCGGACAACCCCGTCGACGACCGGGCCCACTACCTCTACCGGGTCGATCGGCCCTGAGCGACGTCAACGGCGCCTGGCCAGCGCCAGCACGCTCAGCCCGAACATCAGGACTCCCAGCGGCAGATGGACCGACGGTAGGTGGGCGATGCCGACCGCGACCTGAGCCGAGGCGAGGGCCAGGAAGCCGGTCGCGTACCAGATCTGCCGGGGCGAACCGCCGCCCGGCCTCCAGGCCAGCACCGCCGCGAGCACGTACAGCATCGACGCCCCGTACATCACGCGCGCGCCGACGCTGTGCAGCACCTCCCCGTACTCCGTGGTGAACAGCAGTCCGGCGGAGATCGCCTGGACGAAGATGGTCAGGGTCTGGAGCGCGATCGTGATCCGCAGAAACGAGAAGCGGTGCTGCTGTGCCGTCGTCGCCTGGGTGGCCATGCCACGGTCCCCTTTTCCGCCCCTCCCCGGGGCAGTGGATCGGTAAGGTCTCACCAGTCCGACGACGCGGGCCTGCGATAGGTAAGGCGTAGGGGCGGTCCGGGGCGTGGGGGCGGTCCGGGGCGAAGGGGCGGTCTGGGGCGTGGGGGCAGCGGAGGCAGCCGGGGCAGCAGGGGCGAGCACCGATCCCGTAGCCGCTGAGCGACGTCAACTCGTCAACGTCGCCTACCGGTTGCTCGGCTCCCTGACCGAGGCCGAGGACGCCGTGCAGGAGGCCTACGCGCGCTGGTACGCGCAGCCGCCCGACCGACGGGACGAGATCCTCTCCCCCGGTGCCTGGCTGACGACGGTGACCGGCCGTATCTGTCTGGACGTGCTCGGCTCGGCGCGGGCCCGGCGGGAGCGCTATGTCGGCGCGTGGCTGCCCGATCCGCTGCCCGACCGTGCCGAGTGGAGCCGTGGCCGGGGCGAGGGCCCCACCGACCCCGCGACGCCCACCGACCCCGCGACGCCCACCGACCCCGCCGACCAGGTGGTCCTGGACGAATCGGTGACCATGGCCTTCCTCGTCGTACTGGAGTCGATGACGCCCGCCGAGCGGGTGGCGTTCGTCCTGCATGACGTCTTCCGCTACCCCTTCGCCGAGATCGCCGACGTCCTCGGCCGGACCCCCGCGGCCTGCAAGCAGCTCGCGGCCTCCGCCCGGCGGCGGGTGCGCGGCAGCCAGGCTCCGGTGTCGGCGGCCGGGCGGGCCGACGCGGTGCGGCGGGTCAAAGAGGCGTGGGAGGCCAGAGACATCCCGGCCCTCGTCGACCTGCTCGACCCCGCCGCCGTGCTGACCGCCGACGGCGGCGGCCTGGTCGGTACGGTCCTGCGTCCGATCGAGGGCGATGCGCGCATCGCCCAGTACATGGTCGCCATCGCCGACAAGGCGCCTGGCCTTGAGCTCCTGGAGCGGTCGGTCAACGGTGTGCCGGGGCTGGTGGCCCGACGCGCCGGCACCGTCATGACCGTGGCCTCGTTCGATGTTGCCGACGGCCGTGTCACCCGGATCTGGGTGGTCCGCAATCCGGAGAAGCTGCGGCCGTGGCTGCGGGACGGGTAACGCGGGGCGTAAGGGCTTGCGGGCAGGCGGGTCAGGCGGGTCAGGCAAGAAGAGGTCTCCGCGCTCAGGCCGGTGCCTGGCCCGTCTCGAAGCGGCTGATGCGGTCGCCGGTGACCGTGAAGACCCAGCGCGTCCGCATCGTGCCCCACATGTCGTTGGTGTAGTCGACGACGAGCGCGCGGCCGTCGTCCGAGGCGTCCACGACCTTCATCCTGCCGTTCGCCTTCGGGGAGAAGATCTCCTTCTCCGTCCAGGCCGCCAGATCCCGTTCGCTGCCGTCGTCGGACATCGTGGCGTCCTCGGTGAGAACGGCGGTGAAGGCGGACTCATCACCCGCGTTGACGGCGGCGACGAACTTCTCCACCACCGGGTCGCTGATCGATGTGGTCATGGTGTTCCTCCTCGGTACGGGTATGCCCGGGAGCGGGGCCCCGGAGACGCTTCCCGAGCCGAGTCTCCGCCGATGGGCTCGCCGCCGCATGTCGGAGTTTCGGCCGGCCGGGTGAGAGGGATCCTCACCGATGCCTTTCCCCTTCTTCGGCAATAGGGCGGTGGAGCAGTAGGGCGGTGGAGTCATAGGTACGGAATGGCTCCACCGCCCCTGCCTTTCCGGCCGAAGAATCCGGGCAACCGCTCACGACCTGACGTGCGTCGCCATGACGCCGGCGAGGCCACAGAGCGCGCCCGAGGAAAGGACAACTGCGAGCCATACGGGTCCGGCGATCACCGCCGTGACTGCTCCGATCAGCATCAGGAGCGTTCCCAGCACGGCGACGAGCTGTGCGAATTTCATGCGCAGGTCTCCATTCCCCAGGCAGCGCTTCCGCCTCCGGCAAGCAGGGTCCCGGTCGCGGTGAGGGGCCCGTCCGCCGGACGGGCCCCTCACCGGTGAGATATTCAGCCTCAGCGATTACTTCAGTGTTTCCGCATCGACCGAGCTTTGTGGAGCACCAGACCGACGGCGATTATTCCGCCGACGACCATTGCTGTGGTGCGGATTCCAGGATGCGCGTCGCCGGTGAAAGCGCTGACAATCACCGACGCGACCAGGAGTAGCACGGCCACGGGAACATAAAGTGGTGGGGTGCCTCGCTCTGCCATGTGTTTCTCCGCCTCTTCATGAGCAGTTCCCTGAGAGGCCGCAGCCGACTGTCACGGCCAGCCCGGTCTGAGCCCCGACAAGCCCGATGGCAGTGAGGACCGTCAGTGACGCTCCGCCGGTCGGGATAGCGGCAGCCAGCCCGACGACAGCGATCGTGGTGCTGATGGTGTCCATGACCGACCAGAGTCCGGTGGGGTCGATCTGGTTGACGGGGTCGCCTGCGGCGTAGAGGTAGGGGTTCTTCTCCTGGCCGGAGGGGTCGGGGGTGGTGAAGCGGCCGATGTTGGGGTCGTAGTAGCGGGCCGCGAAGTGGTACAGGCCGGTCGCGTCCTGGTAGCCGCCGGCGAAGCGGTACGGCTGCGGCACCTGCTCACTCGTGGTGGCGCGTTGCACGCCACGGGGGCTGTAGGCGTACGTGTTGACCTTGGTGCCGGTCTCGTCGGCCAGGGCGACCACGGATCCGAGCGCGTCGGTCAGGTAGTAGTGGTTCTTGCCCCCGCGGGTCATGGAGTTCAGCGTGCCCCCGGGTTCGCGGTTGAATCCGGTGTCCACTCCGGCGGTGCTGGTGGCGGAGAGGCCGAGCGGTCCGTTGTGGAAGAAGGTGTCGCCGAGCCTGATGCGCTCGGACTGGTCGGTGGAGCCGTACTGGCCCGCGTACGTCTTGCCGCCGGTGGTGACCGACGTCATCTGCGAGTAGTCCGACCACTTCGCCCCGGTGCGGGTGCCCTCAGGAGTCGGTGCACCGGCCGTCTCGTTGCCGATCCGGTCGTAGGACCAGTTCGCCGTGGAGCCGTCCTTCGCGGTGATCTGCTGCGCGTCGTTGACGGTGTAGGTGGTGCCGCGCGGGCAGCCCTTGTCGACGCCCTGCGAGGTGAGGTTGCCGGCGAGGTCGTAGCAGTACTGCCAGGAGGAGTTGAGGGTGGCGCCCTTGTTCTCCGCCGCGTACGAGAAGCGGCCGGCGCTGTCGTACTCGTAGCTCGTCTTCGTGCCGGCGACCGCGTCCGTCGAGGTGCGGGTCTTGCTGCCGTCGGTCGCGCCGCCGGTGCCGTAGCCGTAGGTGTACGTGAGGTCGACCAGGGTGCCCTTCGGGCTGGTGGCCTTGATCTTCTCCGGGCGGCCGGACTTGTCCGGGGTGACCGTGTGCACCGTGCTGCCGGGGTACGTGGTCGTGGTGCGGACGTCGTTGGCGTTGTACTCGTACGTCGTGACCTTGCCCTGGGGGTCCTTGAACTCCTTGAGCTTGTTGACCTTGTTCCAGGTGTAGTCGGTCAGGCCCGCCGGGTCCTTGTACGTGTCGACGTTGCCCGCCGGGGTGTAGGCCAGGACCGTCTGCGACCCGTTCTGGAGCGTGCGGACCGTCTCGCGGGAGAGCGGGTCGAACGCGTACGTGATCACACCCGTGCTGTCGGAGCGCTGGATGAGGTTGCCGTCGCTCTCGTACGTGTACCGGACGGTCGCGTTCGTGGAGGAGACCATCGTGACGCGGTCACGGTTGTCGTAGACGTAGACGGTCTTGATGCCCCGCCCGTCGATGACCGTCTCCGGGCGGCCCAGCGAGTCGTAGGTGTAGGCGCTGGTGCCCAGCGGGGAGGGCGGGGTGACCTTGGAGAGGTTGCCCTTGGCGTCGTAGGTGAAGGTGGTGGACGCCGACTTGGCCGCCGTCATCTTCGTGGTGACCTTGCAGGCCTGGCCCTGGAAGCCGCCACAGGTGGGGGTGGCGGGGTTGTAGTCGAAGGACTGGTTGCCGCCGCCGGTGCCCTCGACCGCGACGGACTTGGTGTTGCCCGCCGTGTCGTAGGTGTAGTTCGTCTTCTCGTCGTCCGCCGTCGTCAGCGTCCCGGGCAGGTCGGCTCCCGCGATGGTCTGATAGCCCGTCACGCTCGCCGTCGCCCCGGTGGGGAGAGTGGAGCCGGTGGGGTTGTTGCGGGCGTCCCAGCCATACGTGGTGACGTTCCCGCCCACGCCGCCGACACCCATGGCGTCGGCGGCCTCCTCCACGTTGCGGTTCGCGTCGTACTTCCTGGAGCGGGGGCGGTCGAGCGCATCGGTGACCTTCTGCACCTGGCCGTCCGCGTCGTGCTCGTACTTCGTCGCCTGCTGCTCCGGATCGGTGACCGTGGTCGTGCCGGCCGCCGAGGGGGTGGCGGCGGAGTAGGCGTAGCTCCAGGTCGGGCCGGTGTGGCCGGAACCGTTCAGCTCCGTGGCCCGGAGCATCGAGGTGACCCGGTTCTGGTTGTCGTAGGTGAAGACCGTCACCCGGCCGTTGGGGGTGGTGATCTTCGTCAGGCGGCGCGAGGAGTCGTAGCCGAAGAGCGTGGCCTTGCCCTCGGTGTCCGTCGTCTTCGCCAGGTCACCCGCCGGGTTGAGGTCGAGGACGGCGGTACGGCCGGTGTGGTCCTTGGCCTGCCACTGGTTCGGATACGTCTTGACCAGGTCCACCCACCGCCCGGAGCGGGTCTCGGTGAGCTTGAAGCCCTTGTGCTCGGAACCCTCGTCGTGCTGGGTGACGGTGATCGTGCCGTTGTTCTTGTCCGTCACCTTCGTCAGCGTGCCGTTGACGTTGTAGGTGTCCTTCGAGCCGGACTTGCGGTCGGTCAGCGTGTACGTGCCGTCCGCGTTCTTCTCGAGGTCCTTGGAGTAGCCCTTCGGGGTGGTGAGCGTCCCGTTGGACTCCTTGGCGAAGCGCAGGGCCCCGCCCGTGGCCTTGTACAGGACCACCTCGTCCGCCGCCGACAGGTTCAGGTAGCGCTCGTACTCCTGCCACCACCGCTGCGACACCTTGCCCCACGGGGCGTCCAGCGAGTTGTACGTACGGGCCAGCCGCAGCTTCTGCCCTACCCCCGCGACCTCGAAGTCCGTCCCCGCCAGCATCAGGTTGCCGTTGGAGTGGTTCACCCGGGCCACCAGCGAATCGGTGATCCGGAAGTCGGAGATCTCGTGCCACGGCACCGACCCCTGCCCCTCCGGCACATAGGCCGCAGTCGCGGCCGACGAGGAGCGCGACGCCACCGTGGCCGCCTTGCCCGGAGCGGGGGTTCGGGCACGCTTCTTTTCCGCCGCACGCCAGTCGGCCACCTCCTGCGGGGCGGGCGCCTGCGCCTGCGTGGGCACCGGCTTGTTGGAGCCGACCCTCACCGGCGGCATCTCCGCCTTCGGTCCGCCCGGTCCCCACACCGAGGCCGGCGCCGGGGTGTTCGCCGGGGTGTTCGCCGGGGTGGCGAAAGCGGGCAGCGCCGAAGCGCCGAGCGATACCACCACCAAGGCGGCGGTCAGAGCGTGTCTGCCGGATGTACGGGCACGCCGAAACGGCATACCGGAAGCACGCGGAACCATGCAAACCCCTAGAAAGAACATGCGTCACAGCAACCCCACCGGTCACTGGAGGTCGAACGCTGTCACGGGTTCTTCACGTAACACGAACACGTCCTCTACCAGAAACCCCCAAACGTGCCAGAACAAGCCGACCTTGCCGACCCTTATGTCCAGGAAAGCCCTGTGTTTCCCTTAACTTCCCTGGTGGCAACTGTTTGACCCTCAACTAAATGGGGCTGAAAACCACCCCTACAGGCAGGGGAACCTCGCACTCGAACTGATGAGCGGTCAATATCGGGCAGAGACGATCACGACGAACGGGGAGAAGATGAAGGGGTACGGGCCGCAGGCCAGACCCGAATTCCGCAGCATCGACCGCGCTACGCGCTGGTCCGGGGTGCTGCTGTGCTGGAGCCACGGAGCCGCCATGCTCGGCACCGCCGCCGAAGCCTTCTTCCACCCGACCGCCGACTGGTGGCCCCTCGTGTGGCCCGGGGCCTGGTTGCTGACGGGTGCCCTCCTGCTCTCCTGGGCCGCCCTGCGGGCCCGGCAGCGGCACCTGCTCCGGAACGCGGCGCAGGCCGAGGGCGATGAGACCTGCGCCAACGGCGCGGACTGCGGCTACGGCGGCTACGGCGCATGCGATACGGGCTGCGAGCCCCCGGCGTACGGACGCGCCGCCTGATCAGAGAGGCAGGCCGAACCCCCGCCGGGCCCGGGGCGGCGGAGGTGGGGGCGACGTACGGGTGGGCCCGGACCAGGAGCGCTCGGCCGCGCGGGTGGAACCCGCCCTCCTCCGCCGCGGCCACGAGGTGTTGCAGCCTGTGCAGGTCCAGGGTCACGCGGTCCTCCCGTACGTCTACGTCCGAAAGGGGATCAGCGGACCGTGCAGCCACCATTGGCGAAGATCGTCTGGCCGGGTGGTCCAGCCGCCCTCGGTGACCAGGAACCTCACCAGCGGCACGATGCCCTCGATCTCCGTCAGCCGACCGCCCACCGCCCACCGCCCGCGACGTGTGGAACTCCACCCGCTCCGGCGTCTCCTGCGGGTGGAAGAACGGCGTGTCCATCAGCTCCGGGGAAACACAAAGATCCTGTCGGCCCACCAGGAGGATGGATCAGCGCAGATCAGCGGGGGCACGAAGGTGCCGGGGCCATGGACGGGAAAGTCGTTGACGTACGCGTACGGATCACGAAGGATCGGCCCGTGACGATCAACGAACAGCCTTCGCCCGCCCAGGCACCGGCCTCGGAGGTGACCCCGGAAGGTGCCTCGGAGTCGCGGCCGGAGTCGGGGCCGGGACCGGGACCGGAGTCGGAATCAAAGTCGGAGTCGGCCCGCCCCGTCGCCCTGATCACCGGCGTCGGACGCAGCATCGGCATCGGCGCGGGCATCGCCTGGCAGCTCGCGGCCTCCGGCTGGGACATCGCCTTCACCTACTGGACGCCCTACGACCGGCGCATGGAGTGGGGCGCCGAGGACGGGGCCGCGACCGCCATCGCGGAGGAGCTGGAGGGCGCCGGAGCCCGTACGGCGGCCATCGAGGCGGACCTGACCGCCCCCGACGCCCCCGCCCGCATCTTCGACGCGGCGGAGCAGCGCCTCGGCCCGGTCACGGCGCTCATCCTCTCGCACGCGGAGTCGGTGGACTCGGGGCTCCTGGACACCACCGTGGAGGCGTTCGACCGGCACTTCGCCGTGAACACGCGGGCCAGTTGGCTGCTGATCCGCGAGTACGGGCTGCGCTTCCGCAGCGCGCGCGACAGCGCTTCCGACGGCGCTTCCGGCGACGTGCGAGGGGCCGCTCCGACCAGCGGGCCGAACACCGCCACGGGCCGCATCGTCGCGCTCACCAGCGACCACACCGTGGGCAACCTGCCCTACGGCGCGAGCAAGGGCGCCCTGGACCGCATCACCCTGGCCGCCGCCCACGAGCTGGCCCACCTCGGAGTGACGGCCAACGTCGTCAACCCCGGCCCGGTGGACACCGGTTGGATGAACGACGAGCTGCGCGACGCCCTGACCCGGGGCACCCCGCTGGGCCGCCTCGGCACGCCCCGGGACACCGCGCACCTGGTGGATTTCCTGTGCTCGCCGCAAGGTCAGTGGGTCAACGGGCAGTTGCTGAAGAGCAACGGCGGCGCGGCTTCCTGAGCCCGCCCGGTAACACCATCCGGCGCAACCCTGTGGAGCTCTGACGGAACGTCTACTGTGGCCTGGTCCATGTAGTGCACAGGGGGTCGCATGCAAGGCAGAGACAGGACCGGGTCCGGCGGAGCGAACGGCTGGTCCGCCGGTGGTCATGGCGGCCCTGAGGACCGCCGGGTGGGCGACCACCTCCCGCGCGCGGACTCCGAGGCACCGGCGGACTCCGGGGTATCGCGGGAATGGCCGCGCACTCCGCGGCGCGAGGCCTCCCCCGGCCGCCCCCAGGTGGTGATCGAGGGCCGCTACGAGCTGCTGGAACCGATCGGCAGCGGCGGCATGGGCGAGGTCTGGAAGGCCCACGACCGGCGGCTGCGCCGCTTCGTCGCCGTGAAGGGCCTGCTCGACCGGAACTCGATGACCGCCGGCACCCAGGCCTCGGCGATGCAGCGGGCCCGCCGCGAGGCGGAGGCGATCGCCAAGATCGAGCACCCGAACGTGGTGACGGTCCACGACCAGGTCGAGACCGACAACCAGGTCTGGATCGTGATGAAGCTGCTCGAAGCCAGGTCCCTCGCGGGTCTGCTGCGCGCCGAGAAGGTGCTCGCGGTGCCGAGGGCGGCGGACATCGGCCTCCAGATCCTCCAGGGGCTGCGGGCGGTGCACGCGGCGGCGGTCGTCCACCGCGATGTGAAGCCGGGCAATGTGCTGGTCCGGGACGACGGGTTGGCGATCCTGGTGGACTTCGGGATCGCGACGTTCGAGGGCGCCGCCCAGGTGACCCGGTCCGGCAGCGTCATCGGCACGCCCCGGTACCTGGCACCCGAACTCTTCGCGCCCGGCTCCCCCGGCCCCACCCCCGCCTCCGACCTGTGGGCGCTGGGGATCACGCTGTACGAGATGGTCGAGGGCCGGGTCCCCTTCGACGGCGGGGAGGTGTGGGAGGTCCAGGAGAACATCCGGCAGTCCCCCGACCCGGTCCTCCGGTACGCCGGCCCCCTCGGCCCGGTGATCCAGGGCCTCCTCTTCCCGGACCCGAACGAGCGCCTGGACGCGGCCACGGCGGAGGCGATGCTGCGGGAGGTGCTGGGCGACCCGCTCGCCCCGAACGCGGCGGCGGCCGGCGGGGCGACACACCCGCCGACGGCCGTGTCCGAACCGGCACCCGGCCCCGTACGCACCCCCGCCCCCGTTCCCGTCACTCCTCTTCCCGAACCGCTCGGCCCTCCCGTCCCCGCTGCGCCCAGGGCGCCGGGCGGTCGGGGGGCTCCGGACGGACCGCAGGCACCGGGAGGTCCGGGGGCACCGGGAGGTCCGGGAGCGCCGGACGGTCAGCGGGCGCCGCGCGGCCACCGGAAGCGACCATGGCTGAAGGCGGCGACGGCGACGCTGTGCGTGGCGCTGCTGGGCACGGCGGGCTGGCTGGTGGCGAACGGGATCGGCGGCGACAAGGCCGAGGGCGACAGCACCACGGCCGGCTCGGCCGGTTCAGCCGGCGACACCGTGCCGGAGAAGTGGAAGGACACGAACCACACCCTGAAGATCGGCATCAAGGACGACCAGCCGGGCCTGAGCATGTACGACGAGAAGACGGACACGTACTCCGGTTACGACATCGACCTGGCCTACGCCATCGCCGACCACATGGGGTACACCCGGGACGAGGTCGACTTCACCACGGTCCCGACCGACTACCGGAGCACCGCTCTCAAAGCGAAGCGGGTGGACCTCGTCATCGCCTCGTACAGCATCACGCCCGAACGGAAGACCGCGACGCCCGGCGGATACAGCGTCGACTTCGCGGGCCCGTACTACGAGGCGAGCCGGAGCTTCCTGGTCCGCGAGAAGTCGAGCAAGTACACGATCAACGACTCCAGCGACCTGCTCCGCCTGCGCGTCGAGGTGTGTACGGCACGGGAGTCGACGTACGAGACGGAGCTGCCCAAGCGGGGCTTCACGATGACGGAGTCCCAGCCCAACACGTACCAGGACTGCCTGGACAAGCTGCTGGACGTGAAGTCGGACGTCTACGCGGTGGCCTCGGACGACATCATCCTCGCGGGCTATGAGAAGGCCAACCCGGGCAAGGTGCGGCGGCTAGAGAACATCCAGGGCGTGGAGGGGTACGGCGTGGCGATGCGCCCCGAGACGCCACTCCTGAAGGGTGAGGTGTGCTCGGCGCTACGGAAGATCCTGGGCGGGCAGGTGTGGGAGGACATGTACACGAAGAACCTGTCAGCCCTGCTGGAGAAGAAGACCCCGCCGGGACGGCCTGACCTGACGCAGTGCGACGGACACTGAGGCAGGCTTACGGACCCGACCTCACCCACCGCACGAAGCACGAGAGACACCGAGGCAGGGTCGCGGGCCCGGCCTCACCGCACGAAGCACGAGGGGCACCGAGGCAGGGGTCACGGCCCTGGCCTCACCGCTCCGGCCTCACCGCTCCGGAAACCGCTCCCCGCACCGGCTGCAAAAAACGGGCGCGGAATCCTCGGACAACCGCCCGCACTCCGGGCAGACCCGATCCAGCATGCAGGGCCCTTCACCCCCTTCGTACGCCTCACCCGTCGGCGCTTTGATGGCCATCCCGGGCCGACGCCGATGAACGGTGAGATACGTCAGCCCGTCCGGCCCCGCGACGAGGGCCCGCCGGGAGGTCCGGGGCAACCAGACGACACTGGAGGCCCCCACCTCCAGGCCCTCTCCCCCGTCCCTCGTACGCACACGTCCCCCACCCTCCAGCACGACCAGGAACACATCGAGCACGTCCTCCTGATGCTCCCCGACCTCGGCCCCGGCCGGCAGCCGCACGAGATTGGCGTCCAACTCCCGCCCCGCCTCAGCCAGATGCCACAACGCCCCACGCCTTTCGGGGAGGGCGGAGGCAAGGATCTCGTTCAGGACGGCAAGCACCCGGGGAGTCACGTTCACGGCGCCCAGGTTACGCCCGGCCGAAGGCCCGAGACGACTCGCCCAAGAACCCGATAGCCGCCACGAAGGCTCGACGCCAAGGGAATTGCTGGGAGAACGGTAACAAACCAGCGCTATCACCAGCCCCTCGGACCAGTTTTATGGCCCGGAGAGGCAAGGCCAGCGAAATGGAGAAGTTGGAGCATACCAGCAACCAGAGGCAACTCTAGAAGTTTTCAGAAATTCATCGACCACCTATCTCACACCACTTCCCCCAAGGCAGAAGCCGAGGCAGAAGGAGACAGCCGAAGCCCGAGGATTCCTCCCGGGCTCCACGCATCAATTAGTGGAAAGCCATCCAAATGCCACCTACGACCGACATCGCAAAACACAGGACCAGGGAAGCGTCAGCGTGAAGACAGCGCGTCCAGCGGCGCTGCGGATTGGCGACGGCCAATTCGCCTCCTACCTCAGCAGACCGAAGCCATGCGGAGGCTTTCCTCTCAGCCTCTCGACTCGACCCTCTGAAGTGGTCGAAAATCGACCCCCCGAAAGCGAAAACCGAGATGATCCGCTCTCCCTCGAGGGCCACTTCAAGGGTTCCGTCATCGCTGACTGACACCTTGCGAACTGCTGCCGCAGGAAGGACATGCGTCCGTAGCGGGTTCACCACCACGAGTTCGCCCCCTCGCAGGATAACTTTACAGTTTGCGACCCTGCCGATAACACCTGCGAGCGCCAGGAACACGGGAATCCCCTGCCATCCAGCACGGAACCCGCTCACGGCCGTGACGTTAACACAGTCGCGACCATAGCGATGCCCAGGCCTGCGACAACAACCCAGGATATGGCGACCCATGACGCCCTTCGCAGCACAACAGAACTCATCTGATCCGCCCACCATATTCCCTTCCATGGGCTATAGTCACCCGGCTACCGATATGCCCTCGCCAGCAGACAGCTGCAATATCCCATGGACTCGC
This sequence comes from Streptomyces sp. NPDC007346, assembly GCF_040703535.1. NCBI lineage: Bacteria > Bacillati > Actinomycetota > Actinomycetes > Kitasatosporales > Streptomycetaceae > Streptomyces > Streptomyces sp. NPDC007346. Next base: position 69,293 of record NZ_JBEYKR010000008.1, on the reverse strand, counting down.
CTGCCTTACACCACAAAATGCTGCCGAGAGGCCAGCATTGAGACTTATCTTCACATACGTTGCGCCTCGTGCGTATTTCATTGTTGAACCCTTCCAGCCTCCCGCCAGTACCCTGAGGGCTGTCCCGCAGCGTTGAGGTGGGCAGTTGAGAGACCGAGAGGTCCGCGGCTTATCCTCCTGTTGTGCAGCTGCCTCGGGATCCGTCGAACGTCGCCTACGCCCTGGTGGCAGCGATTCCGACCCGTTTTGCCGGTGACGTGAGGAGCGTCCTGGCGGTCATGCCGGAGACCAGGCTCGCGCGCCGGCGATGCCCTTCGAGGTCGAGGTGCAGGGCGAGACCGTCGCCATTCCGTCGCGCATCTACAACGAGGAGCCGAGCCCTGATTCGGTACGGCCGCCCCTGGCCGGAACCAGCAGGTGATTTTGCACTGCCTGTACTCCCGGCACAGTGATGGCCGGGTACGCCAGCGGCACCTTGAGCAGATCGTGGCGTCGGGCGAGCCGTGGACGGCCCCCGCATGCATGCCGGCGTCTGCGTCGGATCGACGAAGTCGATGACCGGGTCGGCGGAGGCGGAACGGGCCAGGACGGGATCGTACTCGTGTGCGCCCACATGGGTTAGGCCCGTCAGGTTCGTTGGCCCGCCGACGAAACCGCGAGGGCCGAAGGCCGAGGGATGCCCGAACCTCACTCGGTCGAAGGGGAGTTACCTTCCGGCGTCGACCAGCGTTCACCGGCGGCTGTTCTACGCGGTGCCGCCGAGCCATCCGGGCGTATGCGGTGGAGGCGGTCGAGGCCGAGAGGGTGCGGGGGGGGCTCCTCGGCCTCGTCGCGGGGTGCGGGGGCTCCCGTAGGGTGTCCGGTTCACGGGGTTCCGATGGGGAGGCGCTGAGGTGGACCGGATACAGCCCGACGACCTGTACCCGCCGGTCGAGCCGTACGAGAGCGGGATGCTGGACGTCGGCGACGGCAACCACGTGTACTGGGAGGCCTGCGGCAACCCGGTCGGGAAGCCCGCCCTCGTGGTCCACGGCGGTCCCGGGTCGGGGTGCACGCCGCGCGCCCGCCGGTACTTCGATCCGGACCGCTACCGCGTGATCCTCTTCGACCAGCGCGGCTGCGGCCGGTCGACCCCGCACGCGAGCGACCCGGCGACCGACATGCGGCACAACACCACCCCCCACCTGATCGCCGACATGGAACGCCTCCGGGAACACCTCGGCATCACCAACTGGCTGCTTTACGGCGGCTCCTGGGGCTCCACCCTCATCCTGGCGTACGCGCAGGCGCACCCGGAACGGGTCACGGAGGCCGTCATTCCCTCGGTCACCACGACCCGCCGCAGCGAGATCGACTGGCTCTACCGTGGCGTCGGCCAGATCTTCCCCGAGGCCTGGCACACCTTCCGCCAGGGAGTCCCCGAGGCCACGGACCCCACCGACCTGGTCAGGGCCTACGCCCGTCTCCTGGAGAGCCCGGACCCCGCCGTACGGAAACGCGCCACCGCCGCCTGGTGCGCCTGGGAGGACGCGGTCCTCTCCCAGGAGACCAACCCGGGCCCGCCCCCGTACAGCAGTCGCCCGGACCGCGCACAGCAGGCCCTCGTCCGCATCTGCGCCCACTACTTCTCCCACGACGCCTGGCTCAGCGAGAACCAACTCATTGACGGAGCCCACCGGTTGATCGGCATTCCCGCCGCCCTCATCCACGGCCGCTTCGACCTCGCCAGCCCCCTGATCACGGCCTGGGAGCTCGGCCGGGCCTGGCCCGAGGCGGAGTTGACGGTCATCGACGACGCCGGGCACCTGGGCGGGCCCGCGACCCGGCGAGCGGTACTGGCGGCGCTGGACGGGTTCGCGGGGTAGCGGACCTCGCCGTGCCGGGCACCACGACCGGACACCACGACCGGCCGCCGCCCCGGTGGGGACGGCGGCCGGCAGGACCTCGAAGGCTCAGGGCTCACCTCACCAGGCGAAAGCCTCCGGTGAAGGGCCCGGACCCGGGAAGATCTCGTCCAGGCCGGTCAGTACCGCCTCCGGGAGTTCCAACTCCAGCGCGCGCAGGGCGCCTTCCAGCTGTTCGGTGGTGCGCGGGCCGACGATCGGGCCCGTGACGCCGGGGCGGGTCAGCAGCCAGGCCAGGGCCGCTTCGCCGGGCTCCAGGCCGTGCTTCTCCAGCAGGTCCTCGTACGCCTGGACCTGGGACCGGACCGTGCTGTTGGCCAGGGCGTCGGCCGAGCGGCCCGAGGCGCGGCGGCCCTCCTTGGCCTCCTTCTTGATGACGCCGCCCAGCAGGCCGCCGTGCAGTGGCGACCAGGGGATGACCCCGAGGCCGTACTCCTGCGCGGCCGGGATGACCTCCATCTCGGCGCGGCGCTCGGCGAGGTTGTAGAGGCACTGCTCGCTGACCAGGCCGAGCGAACCGCGCCGGGCCGCCTGCTCGTTGGCCTGGGCGATCTTGTAGCCGGGGAAGTTCGAGGAACCCGCGTACAGGATCTTGCCCTGCTGGACCAGGACGTCGATCGCCTGCCAGATCTCCTCGAACGGGGTGTTCCGGTCGACGTGGTGGAACTGGTAGACGTCGATGTGGTCCGTCTGGAGCCGCTTGAGCGAGGCGTCGACCGCCCGCCGGATGTTCACGGCCGAGAGCTTGTCGTGGTTGGGCCAGGCGTCGCCGTCGGCGGCCATGTTCCCGTACGCCTTGGTGGCCAGGACCACCTTGTCGCGCCGGCCGCCGCCCTGGGCGAACCAGGTGCCGAGGATCTCCTCGGTGCGCCCCTTGTTCTCACCCCAGCCGTAGACGTTGGCGGTGTCGAAGAAGTTCAGGCCCGCGCCGAGCGCGGCGTCCATGATCGCGTGGCTGTCCGACTCGTTGGTCTGCGGGCCGAAGTTCATCGTCCCGAGCACGAGTCGGCTGACCTTGAGTCCGGTGCGTCCGAGCTGTGTGTACTTCATGACCCCCCAGCCAACTCCTTCGAGTCCACTCCAGGCAAGCACGCACTCCCGGACACGCCACCGGCGCACCTGCTCCCCCGGTACGCCCGCCCACCGTCACACCCGCTCCCCGGCACGCCCGCTCCCCGCGCACCCGGCCCAGCCGTCAGCGGCCGCCCTCCAGCGTGACCACCAGCGTCCGCAGCAGCCGGTTCAGCTCGTCGCAGTCCTCCGCGTCCAGATCGGCGAGCATCCTGCGCTCGTTGCGGACATGGCCCTCCACCGTGCTGTCGACGAGCACCCGTCCGGCGCCGGTGAGCGTGACGTGCAGGCTGCGCCGGTCGCCGGGCACGGCTTCCCGGGCCACCAGGCCGCGGGCGGCCAGCCGGTCGATCCGGTTGGTCAGGGCGGCGGAGCTGACCATGACGCTCGCGGCCAGCTCCTTGGGGGTGAGCGGGCGGTCGCTGCGGCGGAGTGTGGCGAGTACGTCGAACTCCCAGCGCTCCATGCCGTGTTCGGCCAGGTAGCGGCTGACCTCCTTGTCCACGAGCCGGGTCAGCCGCAGGAGCCTGCCCACCGCACCCATGGCCTCCAGATCCAGATCGGACCGCAGGGCGGCCCACTGGTCCAGGAAGTCGTCGACCGAGTCGCGCATCTGCGCCCCACCTTGTCCATCGCCGGCCTCATCCGGACCGGATACTTCCACGTCGAACTGTTTGACGCCAGCCTACCTCGTGCCCTACTTTCCATTCCATGAGAGATAGTTCGACGTCGAAAGATTGCCGGGCGGGCTCCGCAGCCGACGACCTCACCACCGACGGTCTCACTACCGACGACCTCACCACCGACGACGACCTCACCACCGTCGCCCGCGTCATCCGCGCCCGCCGCAGCATCCGTCACTACCGGCCCGACCCGATACCCGTGGCTGTTCTCGACGAACTCACCGGGCTCGCCCTCCAGGCGCCCTCCAGCTTCAACCTCCAGGCGCGCTCCCTCGTCACCGTCACCTCACCGGCCGGGCTCCGGGCCCTCACCGAGGCGACCGGGGGCCAGCCGCACCCCCAGGAGGCCCCGGTGATGCTCGTGTTCGTCGCGGAGTCCGCCGCCCATCAGGAGGACCGCGGCGACATCTGGGAGACGGCCCAGGCCGGCGGGGCGTGGTCCGAGGCCTTCGCCGCCGCCTCGCCCGAACACGCCCGGCTCTTCAACGAGGACCTGCGGGCCCGGGGCCTGGCCCGCGAGTACGCCGTCAAGGACGCGATGATCGCCGCTTCCTTCCTGATGATCGCCGCCGAGGCCGCCGGGCTCGCCACCAGCCCGATGAACGGCTGGGACGAGGACGCGGTGAAGAGGGCCATCGGCGTCGGCGGCCGCGATGACCTGCACATCGCCCTGCTCATGCCCCTGGGCCACCCCGCCGAGACCCGCGCCCACCCCGGCCGCCGGGAGCGCGCGCTGACCTGCTTCAGCGAGACGTTCGGGCGCCGATGACCCCGTACGAGCACCGTCGACACCCCCCGTACGGCCCGGTCTGACACCCCCAGGAGCACGCCATGACCGACCGACGCCTGGTCCGGATCTCCCTCCTCACCGCCCTCGCCCCCGCCGTCTGGGGCTCCACCTATCTGGTCACCACCGAACTCCTGCCGCCCGACCGGCCCCTGCTCGCCTCCACCCTGCGCGCCCTGCCCGCCGGGATCGTCCTGCTCCTGGTGACCCGCGTACTGCCCCGGGGCATCTGGTGGGCGCGGGCCACCGTGCTCGGCGTCCTGAACATCGGCGCCTTCTTCTACTTCCTCTTCCTCGCCGCCTACCACCTGCCGGGCGGCGTGGCCGCCCTCGTCATGACCGTCCAGCCGATGATCGTGCTGCTCCTGGGCCCGCTCCTGCTCGCCACCCGCATACGTCCCCTGCACATCGGCGCCTGCGCGCTCGCCGCCGCGGGGGTCGCGCTGCTGGTCCTCCAGCCGCAGGCCGACCTGGACGGCGTCGGCGTCCTCGCGGGGCTCCTGGGGGCCGTGTGCATGGCGGCGGGCATCGTGCTGACCAAGCGCTGGGGGCGCCCCGAAGGGGTCTCGCTGCTGGCGTTCACCGGGTGGCAGCTCACCGTCGGCGGCCTGGTCCTGCTCCCCGTCACCCTGCTCGGCGAACCGCTCCCGTCCAGTCTGACCTGGACCAACGTCGGCGGCTTCGCCTACCTGGGCGTGGTCGGGGCGCTGATCTCGTACGTCGTGTGGTTCAACGGCATAGCGCGGCTGCCGGCCCTCGCCGCCTCGTTCCTGTCGTTCGCCTCGCCCCTGTGCGCCACGGTCCTGGGCTACCTCTTCGTGGGGCAGACGCTGGGGCCGCTCCAGCTCCTGGGCGCGGCGGGGGTCGTCGGTGCGGTGGTGCTGGCTCAGCGCGGCGCGGAGGCACCGCCCGGTGCACCGCCGCGCACGCCACAGACGCCGCGCACGCCCCCCGCCTCAGCTGCCGAAGGCGGCCGCCACGGCGACGACGAGGAACATGAGCACGAGCACGGCCGCCATGATGCGGTTTCTGGTCTTCGGGTCCACCCTTCGAGCCTAACCGCACCGCCCCCCTGTCCCGCGCCCAGGCCCGTACCACCTCCCGGCACCGGGAAGGCGTAAGCCGGGTCCGGGCGTGTCCGGGGGGCCGGCCCTATCGTTGTCCTACGCGGCTGCCCGCACGCCCGTGCGGCGGCGGGGAGGAGCGGCACGATGACCGTCGTAGACACCGACAGGATCGAGATGGCCGACATCAGCGACGAGCTGACTCTGGACGAGATGTTCGAGTGGCTTGAGCCCACCCCCGAGGGATTCAAGGTCGAGATCGTCGAGGGGACCGTCCATATGTCGCCACAGCGGGACACGCACTGGCGCATCATTCTGGCCATCATCAAGCAACTTCTGCCTCGATTCGCCGAGGACCGGTTGCTTTCTGACGTCCGCATCGACTTCGGCGAAGGCAACGGCTTCGCCCCCGACATCGTGAAGCTCTTCGACCAGGCGGCCAAGGACAGCCGCGGCCGCTGGCTCCCCGAGCACATCGAGTTCGTCGGCGAGGTCATCTCCAAGGGCACGGCCGCGGCCGACTACGGGCCCAAGAAGGGCGCCTACGCGGCCGCCGGCGTCCCCCTGTTCCTCATCGTCGATCCGTACACCGGCCGCTGCCTCCTCCACTCGGAGCCCAAGGACGGCGACTACCACAGGAAGCTGGTCGTCGACTTCGGCCTCGACGTCGATCTCACCGACACCTCCATGGACCTGGTCCTGAAGACCGACTCCTTCCCCCGCGACTGACCCGCGCGTCCCGGACCGCCCCGGGCCCGCGCCCCGGACCGCCCCGGACACACGAAAGGCGCCCTCCTCCCGATCTCTCCGGGTGAGGGCGCCTTTCGCGTGGCTCACGCCGCCGTGGCCAGCTGCTTGCGCGGTACGAAGCGCACGTGCGGGTGGCCGGGGCGGAGGTCGACCTTCAGGCGGAGGCCGCCCACGCGGGCGAGGGCGAAGCCGACGCCCAGGGCGGCGATCACCGAGATGGCGCCGCCGGACGCGAAGCCGACGCGGGCGCCGTACGTGTCGCTGATCCAGCCGACGATCGGGGCGCCCACCGGCGTACCCCCGGCGAAGACCATCATGTACAGGCTCATCACCCGGCCCCGCATCTCGGGGTCGGCGGCCATCTGGACGCTCGTGTTCGCGGTGATGTTCGTCGTCAGGCCGAGCATGCCGATCGGGACCAGCAGGATCGAGAAGAGCCAGACCGACGGGGACAGCGAGGCGGCGATCTCCAGCAGGCCGAACGCCGTGCCCGCGGCCACCAGCATCCGCAGCCGCGTGGAGCGGCGGCGGGCCGAGAGCAGCGCGCCGGCCAGCGAACCGGCGGCCATCAGGATGTTGAAGAAGGAGTACATCCCGGCGCCGCCGTCGAAGACCTCGTCGGCGAAGGCGGTGAGCCAGATCGGGAAGTTGAAGCCGAACGTGCCGACGAAGCCGACCAGGACGATCGGCCAGATCAGCTCGGGGCGCCCGCGTACGTACGTCAGGCCCTCCCGCAGCTGCCCCTTGGCCCGGCGGACCCGCACCGAGGCGTGCAGCTCGCTCGTCCGCATCATCAGCAGGCCGATGAGCGGGGCCAGGAAGGAGAGGCCGTTGAGCAGGAACGCCCAGCCGCTGCCGACCGTGGTGATCAGGACACCCGCGACGGCGGGGCCGATGAGGCGGGCGGACTGGAAGTTCGCCGAGTTCAGGCTGACCGCGTTGCGGAGCTGCGCGGGGCCGACCATCTCGGAGACGAACGACTGGCGGGCCGGGTTGTCGACGACGGTCACCATGCCGAGGAGGAAGGCGACCAGATAGACGTGCCAGACCTCGACGACGCCGGAGAGGGTCAGGACGGCCAGCGCGATACCGCACAGGCCGAGCATGGCCTGGCTGACGAGCAGGATCTGCCGCTTCGGGAGGCGGTCGGCGATGACACCGCCGTACAGGCCGAAGAGCAGCATGGGAAGGAACTGGAGGGCCGTGGTGATACCTACGGCCGTCGCGGAACCCGTCAGACTCAGGACGAGCCAGTCCTGCGTGATGCGGGACATCCAGGTACCGGTGTTGGAGATCACGGCGCCCGTCGCGAACAGGCGGTAGTTACGGATCTTCAGCGACGAGAAGGTCCCGCCGGTCTTGCTCTCGTGGGCGGAAGTCGGTGCGGGGGCGGAGTCTGCTCCGGATCCCGTACTCAAAAGGGTTCATCTCCTCATACGTCTGCGGCGTGCGGTCCGACGAGGACGTGACGACGGGCGCTCCGGCGGTTCGTCTTCCCCGGACCGGCTCTCTCATCCGGTCCGGGGCGACGGTCCGCCGACGCGCCCGCGGGGTCACAGGTGGGCGAGCTTCTCCAGCACGGGCGCGGCGACCCGCAGCGTCTCCCACTCGTCCTCGTCCAGGCCCTCGGCGAGCTGGGCCAGCCAGGCGTTCCGCTTGGTGCGGCTCTCCGCGAGCATGGCCTCGGCCTGCTCGGTCTGGCTGACCATCTTCTGCCGACGGTCATCGGGGTGCGCTTCCAGCCTGACGAGTCCCTTCGCTTCCAGCAGCGCGACGATGCGGGTCATCGAGGGGGGCTGTACGTGCTCCTTGCGGGCCAGCTCGCCGGGGGTGGCCGAGCCGCAGCGGGCAAGGGTGCCGAGCACGGACATCTCGGTGGGGCTCAGCGATTCGTCGACGCGTTGGTGCTTCAGGCGCCGGCCCAGCAGCATCACGGCTGAGCGGAGGGAGCTCACGGCGGCGGCACTGGCACCGTCGTGGATCAGGTCAGGCATGTTTGTTAGCGTAACTCATTACCCAAACTAAATACCACCCGATGGTACGCGCGCGAGAAACCGATCACCCGAACGAGTGAGACGGGAGCGGAAAGTGACGCCAAAAGCGCCCCGGGGCGGCGACCCTGCTTGGCATGGGATCGACAGTGCTCAGCCTGCGCATCGACGGTGAGCTGCTCGACCGGCTCCGGCAGCACGCCGCCAAACGCGGAATGAGCGTCCAGGACTATGTGGTCCGGACGCTCATTCGCGACGACTTCGACGAACGCTTCAACGCGGCCGTCGACGAGACGGAGAAGTTCTACGGCCCGGCGACGACCGGAGAGCCGGTGACCACCGGAGACCCAGCGACCACCGGAGACCTGAGGACGACCGGAGAGCCGCTGACGGCGCGGGACTCGATGACGACGAGAGACTCGATCACGGCGAGAGACTCGTTGACGTGACGGCCAGGCCCCGGAGACCCCGTCACGTGAGGCCGAGCGCCGGCATCGCGTAGTAGAAGACGAAGACCGCCGACACCACGTACATCGCGATCGGGACCTCCCGGCCCCGGCCCGCCGCCAGCCGCAGCACGCAGAAGGCGATGAAACCGATGCCGATGCCGTTGGTGATCGAGTACGTGAACGGCATCATCAGCATCGCCAGGAACGCCGGGACCGCGAGCGTGTAGTCGTTCCAGTCGATGTCCCGCACCGAGCCCGCGATGATCAGGAAGCCGACCGCCAGCAGGGCGGGAGTGGCCGCCTGCGACGGGACCATGGTCGCCAGCGGTGTGAGGAACAGCGCCACCGAGAAGAGCAGGCCGGTCACCACGCTCGCCAGTCCGGTGCGGGCGCCCTCTCCGACGCCCGCCGTGGACTCCACGAAGCAGGTGGTGGCGGAGGAGGAGCTCCCGCCGCCCGCGGCGACCGCGATGCCGTCCACGAACAGCACCTTGTTGATGCCGGGGAAGTTGCCGTCCTCGTCCATCAGCTTGGCCTCGTCGCCGACGCCCAGGATCGTGCCCATCGCGTCGAAGAAGCAGGACAGCAGCACGGTGAAGACGAAGAGGGCGCCGGTCAGATAGCCGACCTTGGCGAAGCCGCCGAAGAGGCTGACCTCGCCCAGCAGACCGAAGTCCGGCGCGGAGACCGGGTTGCCCGGCCAGGCCGGCGTCGTCAGGCCCCAGGACCCCTCGGGCAGGCCGGCCACCGCGTCGATCACCAGGGCGAGGACCGTCATGGCGATGATCGAGATCAGGATCGCGCCGGGCACCTTGCGGACGATCAGCGCCAGCGTGAGCAGCGCGCCCAGGACGAAGACCAGGATCGGCCAGCCGGTGAGGTGGCCGTCACCGCCGAGCTGGAGCGGCACCGTGGTGAGGGCGGCGTCCGGGATGCGCGAGACGAAGCCGGAGTCGACCAGGCCGATCAGGAGGATGAAGAGGCCGATGCCGATCGCGATGCCCTTGCGGAGCGACCGCGGTACGGCGTTCATCACGCGCTCCCGCAGCCCGGTCGCGACCAGCAGCATGACCACGATGCCCGCGAGGACGACCATGCCCATCGCGTCCGGCCAGCTCATCCGGGGGGCGAGCTGGAGCGCGACGACGGTGTTGACCCCGAGCCCGGCGGCGAGCGCGATCGGCACGTTGCCGATGACACCCATCAGGAGCGTGGAGAAGGCGGCGGAGAGCACGGTGGCGGTGACCAGCTGACCGTTGTCGAGCTGGTGGCCGTACATGTCCTTCGCGCTGCCCAGGATGATCGGGTTGAGCACGATGATGTACGCCATCGCGAAGAACGTGGCGAACCCGCCGCGGAGTTCCCGCGCGACGCTCGACCCCCGCTCGGAGATCCTGAAGTACCGGACCAGGCTGCCCTTGGGCTGCGGAGACGAAGGCTGCGGGGCGTCGACCGGAGCGGTGGCCGAGGGGGGCATGGGTGACCTCAGTCGTACGTAGAGGAGCGGGGAGACGGGACGGGCGAAAGGTGATCGAAATTGGATGTTCAGACGAACAAATCGAGCCAGCCCAAAGCAGATTCAGTATGAATACATAAGGCGAAGATCGCTATCTCCGCGCGTAGACCCGCGTGGCCCTTGGGCCGTCCGGCCCGCGAACCCCCGCTCGCGTGGCCCCATACACTGAACTCATGGAGAAGTGGACACCGAAGCACGAGGCGCCCGAGCCCCTGGAGGGCCCCGTCGTCTCCACCGTCGTCGGCGGCACGATCATCTGGTTCGTCCTCTTCCTCGCCCAGCTCCCCTTCTACGGCTGGTTCGCCGACCGCGGGCACACCTGGTGGGTGTGGACGCCCCTGGCCGGAGCCGGACTCGGGCTGATCGGCATCTGGTACGTCCGCGGGCGCGACGCCGCCCTCAAGCGGCACGCCGCCCAGGCGGAGGCCAAGGACGCCGCCGGGGCCGAGGCGGCGGACGGCGCGCTGGGCACGGAGGCCGGCCCCGGCGCGAGCACGACCAGGAGCACGAGCACGAGCACACGGGCCGACCGGACGGCCTGAGGCCGGACGGCTTCAGGGCGGCTGACCCCGGTTCCCGTACGGGATCCAGGGCGGCTGACCCCGGTTCCCGTACGGGAGCCGCGCCCCCCTCGTACGACCACGGGACCGACTTGCTCCTCCCCTGGTCGGATCTTCGACCCCCCGGCGGGTGATCCGCACCGCACGCCCGTACCTTCTAACCATGACGCAGCGGGCACTCGACTCCTCCGGGGAGCACAATCCCGGACCCTCCCGGCCGGCCATGATCGACGCGGGGGCGGAGCTCGACCCCGTGCACCCCGTCGATCTGCCGCCGTCGGCTCACGACGCCACCGGCCTCACCACCGCCGAGGTCGCCGAGCGGGTGGCACGGGGCGAGGTCAACGACGTACCCGTACGGTCCTCGCGCTCGGTCACCGAGATCGTCCGGGCCAACGTCTTCACCCGGTTCAACCTGATCATCGGCGTGCTCTGGGTGATCATGCTGTTCGTCGCGCCGATCCAGGACAGCCTCTTCGGCTTCGTGATCGTCGCCAACACCGGCATCGGCATCATCCAGGAGTGGCGCGCCAAGAAGACCCTGGACAGCCTCGCGGTGATCGGCGAGGCGAAGCCCACCGTCCGGCGCGACGGGAAGGCCGCCGAGATCTCCACCCACGAGATCGTCCTCGGGGACGTGGTCGAGCTGGGCCCCGGGGACAAGGTGGTCGTGGACGGCACGGTCGCCGAGGCCGACAGCCTGGAGGTCGACGAGTCGCTGCTGACCGGTGAGGCCGACCCGGTGCTCAAGCGGACCGGCGACCCCGTGATGTCCGGCAGCTTCGTCGTCGCGGGCGGCGGGGCCTTCACCGCGACCAAGGTGGGACGTGAGGCGTACGCCGCCCAGCTCGCCGAGGAGGCCTCGCGCTTCACGCTCGTCCACTCGGAGCTGCGCAGCGGCATCAGCACGATCCTGAAGTACATCACGTGGATGATGGTTCCCACGGCGATCGGGCTGATCATCAGCCAGCTCGTCGTGAAGGACAACAACTTCAAGGACTCCGTCGCCCGGACCGTCGGCGGCATCGTTCCGATGATCCCCGAGGGGCTGGTGCTGCTGACCTCGGTGGCCTTCGCCATCGGCGTCGTACGCCTGGGCCGCAAGCAGTGCCTGGTGCAGGAGCTGCCCGCCATCGAGGGGCTCGCCCGGGTCGACGTGGTCTGCCTGGACAAGACCGGCACGCTCACCGAGGGCGGCATGGACGTCACGGAGGTCCGGCCGCTGGGCGGGAGCGACGAGGCCTACGTCCACCAGGTGCTGCGCTCCCTCGGCTCCTCCGACCCCCGCCCCAACGCCAGCCTCCAGGCCATCATCGACGCCTACCCGGCGGGCGAGGGCGACAAGGCCGGCTGGACGGTCACCGACGCGCTGCCGTTCTCCTCCGCCCGCAAGTACAGCGGCGCCGCGTTCACCGAGGCCGACGGCTCCTCCTCCGCCTGGCTGCTGGGCGCCCCCGACGTCCTGCTCCCCGAGGGCGACCCCACCCTCACCGAGATCGAGCACCTCAACGAGCAGGGCCTGCGGGTGCTGCTCCTGGCCCGGCTGCCGGGCGGCGAGCTGGACGCACCGGACGCGGCGGAGGGGGATGTGCCCACCGCCCTGGTCGTCCTGGAGCAGCGGCTGCGGCCGGACGCGGCCGAGACGCTCGCCTACTTCGCCCAGCAGAACGTGGCCACCAAGGTCATCTCCGGCGACAACGCGGTCTCGGTCGGCGCGGTCGCCGGCAAGCTGGGCCTGGCCGGCGCCGAGAACACCCTCGACGCCCGCAAGATGCCCACCGACCCGGACGACATGGCCACGGCCATGGAGCAGAACGCGGTCTTCGGCCGGGTCACCCCGCAGCAGAAGCGGGACATGGTGGCGGCCCTCCAGTCGCGCGGCCACACGGTCGCGATGACGGGGGACGGCGTCAACGACGTGCTGGCCCTCAAGGACGCCGACATCGGGGTCTCGATGGGCTCCGGCTCCGAGGCGACGCGCGCCGTGGCGCAGATCGTGCTGCTGAACAACAGCTTCGCGACACTGCCCTCGGTGGTCGCCGAGGGCCGCCGGGTGATCGGCAACATCACCCGCGTCGCCACCCTCTTCCTCACCAAGACGGTCTACTCGGTGCTGCTGGCGATCCTGGTGGTCTGCACCCAGGTGGAGTACCCGTTCCTGCCCAGGCACCTGACGCTGCTGTCCACGCTGACCATCGGCGTCCCCGCGTTCTTCCTGGCCCTCGCGCCGAACAAGGAGCGCGCCCAGCCCCACTTCGTACGCCGCGTCATGCGGTACGCGATCCCCTCGGGCATCATCGCGGCGGCGGCCACCTTCACCACGTACCTGGTGGCCCGCCACCACTACTCCGGGCCGGGCGCCCTGGAGGCCGAGACGAGCGCGGCGACGCTGACGCTGTTCCTGACCTCCATGTGGGTCCTGGCGATCATCGCCCGCCCGTACACCTGGTGGCGCATCGGCCTGGTGGCGGCGATGGGGCTCGGCTTCCTCATCGTGCTCGCGGTGCCGTGGCTCCAGGAGTTCTTCGCCCTGAAGCTGGTCGGCACGACCATGCCGTGGGCGGCGGTCGGCATCGCGGTGGCGGCGGCGGCCCTGCTGGAGTTCAGCTGGCGCCTGGTGGGCCGGCGCTTCGGAGCGTAGGGCGGCCACGGACGTGGGGATGCCCCCCGGGAGGCTCGGCCTCCCGGGGGGCATCGCTGTCCGAGCCCACTCGGGCTCCCTCGGTCGGACGGGCTCCCTCAGTCGGACGGGCTCCCTCAGTCGAACCAGCGGTCCCGCGCCAGCTCCTCCGTGCGTGAGGGGTCCTCCAGCAGGGCCGCGACCTCGAAGCGGCGGGGCCACTGGCCCGCCGCCCAGGCCAGCCCGGCCGCGACGCCCTCCAGGGTGGACGCGTGGACGACCCCGTCCCGGGTGCGGCGCCAGTCCAGTTCGACGCCGCCCGCGCGGAGCTCGGGGTGCTCGACGTACGTGTCCGGGGTGGCGGGGCCGAGCAGGACGCGGACCGGCTCCGGTACGCGGTGCTCCTCGCCCTCACTCGTCACCCCGGCCTCGATCGTCTCGCCCAGCCGCCGCACCTGGAGGAGGTCGGCCAGCTCGGCGGCGCGGGACGGGGCCACGGGGAGCAGCGGCAGGCCCTCCGTCAGCGGCAGCACGTCCGGGGCGTCCGCGATCACGGCGTCCGCCGCGTCGACCACCGCCACCTCCCCGTCCACCACCGCCCGCAGCTCGTCGGGCAACGTCACTTGGTCCGGGTCGAGTTCGGCCAGGGCCGTGTAGAGCGCGTGCAGCTGTACGGGGGTGACGGGCCGGTCCTCGTCGGCGAGCCGCCCCAGCAGCTCGGCCGCGCCGCCCGGCTCGTCCAGGAGCGCGGCGACCGAGGTCCGCACCCCCAGGGCCCGCAGCACCTGGGCGTCGTCGAACCCAGTGGCGTCCACCGCGTCGTACAGCCCGGCCAGGCGCGGGTCACCGCCGGCCGCGCGCAGTCCGGCGGGGCGCCGGCCGTCCAGTACCGGGTGGTCGCGCAGCCACCAGGCGGTGTACGGGCGCACGGACCGCGTCGTCCCGTCCGGGAGCAGCACCCGCACCGGCTGCGTCAGCGCGTCGCGCAGCGGCGGCCGGGCGAGGAGGGCGAGCGCCTGCGGCCAGGCGTCGTCGTCGACCAGGTCCAGATCCCGTACGGCGACGATCTCGGTGGCGACCGGCGGCACCGGGGTCTCGGGCAGCTGGTCGAGCAGGTCCTCGCACCACACGTCGACGGCGTCCAGCAGCCCGGCGTCGTCGGGTTCGGCGAAGTCGCCGTCGCGGGGCTCCAGTTCGTCCGGGTCCAGGACGACGTCGGTGGCGCGTACGAGAGCGAAGGTGGCGAGCACCCCGCAGGCGGTCAGGGGCGCTTCGCCCCAGCGCTCGGCCAACTCGTCCTCCACGAGGGCGAGTTCACCTTCGCGCATGATCTGCGCGAACGGGCTTCCGGGGAGGACGAGTTCACCGGCGGGGGCCGGTTCGCCGTCCTCGTCGGGGAGAGCCAGCGCGCCGAGCCAGGGTTCGTCGCCGGGGGAGAGTTCGGCGTCCCGGACGAGGGTGAGGACGGTCTCGGCCAGCTCGTCTCCGTCGAGCGCGTCCTCGTCCCAGATCTCGCCCGCGTCCAGCGATCCGGCGACGGCTGCCCGCACTTGAGGGGTCGTCAGGACGGCGCGGGGCGTGGCGGGCAGGGCGCCGAGCTTCTCCAGCAGCGGGTGGGCGGCGTCCGGGTGGGCGACCTTGAGGCCGAGGCGCGCCAGGCGGGCGAGGACGGGGCCGGTGAGGGCGTCCGGGAGGGGCAGCAGCACCTGGCGGGGGCCGATGGTGGTGCGCGGACGACGGCCCGCCCGTTCGTCCTCCGGGTCGCCGGCGAGCGGGACCGGGAGGCCGGAGAGCCGGTCGGGGTCGATGCCCGCGAGGCTGTCGTAGAGCCGGTGCCACCAGGCGGGGTCGCGCTCCAGGCCGGCGAGGCGGTCGATAGCCTCGGTCAGGGGGACGCGGGCGACGCCGAGGGTACGCAGCTCGGGGCGGCGCTCCAGGCCCGCGGGCAGCAGACAGGGCAGCACCTCGGCGAGGACCCGTACGGTCTCGGCGCCGACCCCCTCGACCACCTCGGCCTCGACGGGCCGCAGGGCGGTGGAGGCGGTGGCCAGGCCCGCGTCCGCGTCCGTGCCCAGGTCCGCGTCGGTGCCGGTGCCGGTGCCGGTGTACGTGCCTGTGCCCACGTCCGAACGCGTGCCCGCGTCCGTGCCTGTGCCCGCGTCCGAACCCGTGCCCGTGCTCGCGTCCGTGCCCGTGTCCGTCGCGGTGGTGGTGTCGTCCGTACGGTCCCGGTGCCGGTCCTGCTCCCAGTCGTCGGCCCAGCGGCCCTCCGCCTCGGGCTCCCGGGGCGCGGCGGGCTCCAGGAACGCGATCCGGGGCAGCCGGGCCAGGATCGCGCCGCGCAGGGCCCCGTCGAGGCCGCCCTTGCCGAGCGGCCCGGGGACCAGGTCGATGGTGCCGGTCGACACCGGCCGCCAGGCGCCCAGCAGCTCCGCGTACGCGTCGGCCGCCCGCTCCACCAGGAAGTCCGTGAGCGGCCCGGGTGCGGGGTGCCTGCGGGCGGTGTCCAGGGGCAGGGAGGCGATGAGCAGGGCGGGGATGCCGAGGGGTTCGTCGGTGGGCGTCGGGGCGTGCACGACCGGGGCCGTACGGGGGCGGAGCGGGGCGCCGGCCCCGTCGACCGGGACCGCCCAGGTGACCGACCAGTGGGGGCGCAGCCGCTCCTCGACCGGGCGGTCGGCGAGGAGGGCCGGCTCGACCGGGCCGTGGTGGAAGACGGTGCGCCAGCGGCGTGGGCCGTGCGCGGAGTCGTCGATGTGCGTGTACGGGCCGTGGGCCGAGCGGCTCAGGGTCCGTACGCCGTCCGGGGTCTCGATGACGACCTCGTCCAGGCCGGGCAGGGTGAGCAGCAGGGCGTCGTCCACGGCGGCCAGCAGACGGGCCGCCAGGTCCTCGGCGGTGCCGTCGCGCAGGGGCAGCACGACGACGGTGTCGTACCCCTGGGGTGCGGAGCCCTCGGCGGGCAGCGGGAGGCGCAGCAGAGGTACGTGGCCGTCGCGGCGGCGCAGCTCGTCGCCGAGGCCGGGGGAGCCGACGGCCGCCTGGCGGGCCATCTCGCGCGCCTCGGCCAGGGACCAGCGCACGCCTCCGTGGCGGCCGAGCACGGCCGGCTCGTCGCTGACCGCGAGGACGGCGGCGAACCCGACGCCGAACCGGCCCACGGCGGACTCGTGGCCCTCCCGCTTGGCGGAGGCGCGCAGGGTGGAGAGGGACTCGACGCCGGTGGCGTCCAGGGGGGCGCCGGTGTTGGCCGCGGCCAGAACGCAGCGGGCGTCCGGGTCGCCGGGGGCGGCGGGGTGCAGGGTGAGGCGGAGCCTGCCGGGGACGCCCGCTCGGGCGGCGGCGTCGGCGGCGTTCTGGGCCAGCTCGACGACGAGGCGGTCGCGGTAGCCGCCGAGGGCGAGGTCCTCCTCGGCGTTGGCGTCCTCCCGGAAGCGGGCGGGGCCCGCGCCCCAGGCGTCGAGCACGCCGCGCCGCAGCCGCGCCGTCCCGAACGGATCGGCCCCCTCGGTCGCATTCATGCTCACGCTGTCGACTCCGTCCGCCGTGTTGTGGGTGGCGTGCCTGTGCCTGCCGCCCAGTGTGCGCCCGAAGGTACCGTGCGTGCGGGCCGGGCCCCCAAACCGTCCGGACCCGCGTCTCCGGCCGCGCGGGCCGCCTCAGCCTGACCGGCCCCAGCCCGTCCGGCGTTTGAGGACGGAACCGTCGGCGTGGTGCGGGGCGCCTCTGCGGGGTGCTGTGCCCCAGGGCCCTTGATCCGTGTACGCCCACCCAGGCCAGGGTTCCGTCCTCAAACGCCGGACGGGCTGAAGTGGTGACCGCCCCCGCCGAGGCAGGAGGGGTGGCGGCCCCGCCGAAGCAGGGGTGGTGGCCGCCCCCACCCAGGCAGGGGTGGTGGCCGCCCCCACTCAAGCGAAAGGCCGGAGCAGGAGGCGGGCCTCAGGAGTGGCCCAGGTCCTCCGAGTCGCCGTCCGGCTCCGCCGGGACCGAGCCGCCGTCGCGCGCGGGACGGAGCGCGTACTCGTCGACCCGCATCGTGTCCAGCGCATGCTCCGCCGGCTTCGGCGGCGTCGGCATCACCGCCGCCTCCGAGTGCCCCCCGCACCCGTACGCCAGCGACACCACATGGCCGTCGGCCGGGCTGATCTCGTTGGCGCAGACCCCGAAGGCCTGCTTCAGCGAACCGGCCATCGGGATCAGGAACGCGCAGCTCACACACGTCGCCGGAGCCGCCTGCGCCATCGCGGTCTTCGGGCCGAACTCCTCGTCCCAGCGGTCGGCCGCCTCGTACAGCCCGAACCGCGACAGCACCCGTGCCCGCCGCGTGCCCAGCTCGTCGGCGACCGCGGCGATGGAGCCCCGGCTGATCGCCACCGGCCGGTCCGTCAGCTCCGCGTCCTCCGCGTCGACGAGCTCGGCCAGCTCCTCGGAGACGACCGAGTTCGGCGGCGGCTCGTCCTCGCCGGTCCAGCCGGGCTCCAGGCGCGGGTCCTCCGCCTCGGTGGGCAGCAGGTCGCCGGGGCCCAGGTCCCCCGGGCGCAGCCGCTCGCTCCAGGGCACCCACTCCGGCGCCAGGAGCGCGTCGTCCCCCGGCAGCAGCACCGTTTCGTCCAGGGTGACGTTCTTCGCGCGGGAGGCCCGCGCGACGGTCACGGCCCAGCGCCAGCCCCGGTAGCCGGGTTCCTTGGACTCGAAGTAGTGCGTGACGACACGGTCCCCCTCGGAGACCACACCGACATGCTCACCGACCACGCCGGGCGCGGCGGCTTCCTCCGCCGCCGCGCGCGCGAGGTCTACCGCCTCGGCGCACAGGCGGTCGGGAACGGGGGTACGGGCCGTACGGCTTCGCGTCGTCGCAGCACTCACAGGTCTCGCTTCTCTCCATACGCCAGTCTCACGAGCGCGCCAGCTGCTGCACGATTGCCGTTTTCGGCCAGACAGTTGCGGGCGGAGCGGACCTGGGGGCCGCGTCGACGTCCACACCCGTTGTGCCTGCCTCGGGCGCGCCTTCTGCCACCCATTCTGCGGGATCGCGGAGAGGCGCGCGGCCAAGAACAACCGCCGGTGGCGCGTTACGCACGCTACCCTCTCCGCCGCCCCGCGCCCACCTGCCCGTCCCAAACGTGCCGTATCCGTCTCTTCCCCGACCGCTCCGGACCTGCCCACAGGCGTGCGCGGGCACTTCGATATCCGGCCACGCCCACCCCCCTGAGACTTGCGCCGCCCCCGCCCAGCCGTACCCGCGACGTACCCACACCGCGCCCGTACCAAGCCCGCCCCATACCCGCGCCACGCCTGCGCCGTCGCCCGCGCCGCGCCTGCGCCGTACGCGATACGGGTACGCCGCGCCTGCGCCGTACGCAGGACGGGTACGGCGCGCCTGCCCCGTACCCGTACCGCGCCCGGGGTCATGACCCGCACCGCGCCCGTGCCGTTGCCCGCGCCGCGCCCGGCTCCGCTGGTCCGACAGGGCGTCACGCGCGAGTCCGTGGCCGATCACCGTTCATACCGGCCACGGTTGGGGCACTATGACGGGGTGACTGCCGCCAGGTCGCACGACGGTCCCGGCCCGCTCCGCAGGGCGGGGCGGGCGACGGGCCGTGCCCTGCGCTCCCCGTTCACCGGCACGGCGCGGGGCATCCGCAAGGCGACGCACGCCCACGGAGCCGGGGAATCCGGCCTCGGCAAACTCATCGAGCTGCACGCCGTGAACGGCGCGGGCGACGTCATGATCACCGTCGCCCTCGCCTCCACGGTCTTCTTCTCCGTGCCGACGGACGAGGCGCGCGGGCGGGTCGCGCTCTACCTCGCCATCACCATGGCCCCCTTCACCCTGCTCGCCCCGGTGATCGGCCCGCTCCTGGACCGGCTGCCGCACGGCCGCCGGGCCGCGATGGCGGGCGCGATGCTGGCCCGCGCCCTGCTGGCGCTCACCATGTCGGGGGCGGTCGCCACCGGCGGCCTGGAGCTGTATCCGGCCGCGCTGGGGGTGCTGGTCTCCTCGAAGGCGTACGGGGTGGTGCGCAGCGCCGTCGTGCCCCGGCTGCTGCCACCCAAGTTCTCCCTGGTCAAAGCCAACTCACGAGTCACCCTGGCGGGGCTCCTGGCCACGGGGGTGGCGGCCCCGATCGGGGCCGGCCTCCAGACCGTCGGCTCCGCCTGGCCGCTCTACGGCGCCTGCGCGATCTTCGTCGCGGGCACGTTCCTCGCCTTCACGCTGCCGCCCAAGGTCGACTCCGCCAAGGGTGAGCGCCGGGCCCGCCTGATCGAACCGCTGGGCGAGCCCCCGGTACCGCGCCCCGCCCCGCAGCCGAACGGCGGCAGCACCCGGGCCGGCCTCTGGAGGAGCCGGGACCCCCACAAGAACGGAGCCCCCCGGAAGAACAACGGGGACGCCCGGAAGAACGGGGAGAAACCGGCCAGGGAGCGCCCGCCCGGCCTCCGGTCCGTCGGCGGGCCGGTGCTCCACGGTCTCCAGGCCAACGCGGCGCACCGGGCCCTCTCCGGCTTCCTGATCTTCTTCCTGGCGTTCCTGCTGCGCGAGCACCCGATGGCCGGCCAGAGCGCGGCCATCTCGCTCGCCATCGTCGGCGTGGCGGCGGGCGTCGGCAACGCCTGCGGTACGGCGGTGGGCGCCTGGCTCCGGGCGCGCGGGCCCGAGGTGATCATCGCGACGGTACTGGGGCTCGCCCTGGGTACGGCGGTCCTCGCCGCCGTCTTCTTCTCCACCGCGGCGGTCGCCGCGCTCGGCGCGGTCGCCGGGTTCACCCAGGCCCTCTCCAAGCTGTCGCTGGACGCGATGATCCAGCGGGACGTGCCCGAGGAGGTCCGCACCTCCGCCTTCGCCCGGTCCGAGACCCTGCTCCAGATGGCGTGGGTGGTCGGCGGCGGCATCGGGATCGCGCTGCCGCTCAACGCGGTGCTCGGCATGTCGGTCGCCGCGGCCGTTCTCGCCCTCGGCGCGGCCACGGCCGTACGGGGTCTCCTGGGCGCCCCACGGCGCGGCACGCCGCACCCCCGCGTGGCGTGAGCGGAGGCGACCGATAGCCTTCGGCCCATGACCGTTGCGTTCTTCTCCGGTAAGGGCCGTCGAATCGGCGTCGCTCTTGGTGCCGTGTCCGCGGGACTCCTTGTCCTGTCCGCCTGCGACAAGCCGACGCCGCTCGCCACCGTGACGGTCGGCAGCAACTCGGTGAACACCGAGGCGGCCTGCTACAACGACGGTGAGGCGATCAAGGAGTCGCTGATCCAGGACTGCCTCAACCAGAAGGCCGAGAAGACCATCGAGGTCTCGATGGACGACAAGGTCCGCTTCGGCGTCGACCCCGAGATCGCCGAGAACGGCTGGACGCTCTTCATCAACGGCCAGCAGGCCGAGCAGGAGCCGTTCAAGAAGACCTACCGGACGATCCCCGGCAGCGCCTTCTTCGCCAGCCAGACGGGCGAGCCCGCCAGCAAGACGAACGTCTCCATCGTGGAGACCAGCGGCAAGAAGCTCACCGGCATCTGGCAGTTCGAGCTCAAGAAGAAGTCCTGACCTGACCGCCGTTACCCCGCCCCCTCCGAGGCCCTGAGGCTCTCCCTGTGCGTGTGCTCGTCGTGACCGCTGTCCCGGTGGAACGGGACGCGGTCACGCGTGCGTTCGGGGGCACCGACGCCACCCTCGCCCTGCCGGGGGCCGAGCTGCACCGCAGCGGTGCGTTCGACGTCCTGGCAGGCGGTGCGGGCCCGGCGGCGGCAGCCGCGGCGGCAGCCTTCGCCCTGGCCACGGCTCCGGCGTCCGCCCCGCAGCCGTACGACACCTCAGCCTCCGCCCCACAGCCGTACGAAAACACCCCAGCCTCCGCCCCACCGCCGTACGAGGCTCCGGCGCCGACGCCGCAGCCGTACGGGCTCGTCGTCTCCGCCGGGATCGGCGGCGGGTTCGCCCCCGCCGCCCCGCTCGGCTCGCTGGTCGTGGCGAGCGACATCGTCGCGGCCGACCTGGGCGCCGAGACCCCGGACGGCTTCCTGCCCGTCACCGCGCTCGGCTTCGGCCGGGACCGCTTCACACCGCCGCCCGCCCTCGTACGGAAGGTGGCGGCGGCCACCGGCGCCGCGCCCGGCCCCGTCCTCACCGTCTCCACCGTGACCGGCACCGCCGCCCGCACCGCCGCCCTGCTCGCCGCCCACCCGGGCGCGCTGGCCGAGGCGATGGAGGGGTTCGGGGTGGCGGAGGCGGCCGGGCGGGCCGGGGTGCCCGTGCTGGAGCTGCGGGCGGTCTCGAACACCGTGGGCCCCCGCGACCGGGGAGCCTGGCGCATCGGTGACGCACTGGCGGCGCTCACGGAGGCGTTCGGGAAGGCGGCACCTGTACTGGAGGGCTGGAACAGCCACGAGGATCTGGAAGGTTGGAACCGGCATGACGACCGACACGGACGCTAGCGCGAGGCGGGCCCCGGCCGAGGACGCGATCCAGATCGCCTTCTCCCCCTGCCCCAACGACACCTTCGTCTTCGACGCCTGGGCCCACGGCAGGGTCCCCGGCGCGCCCGCGCTGGACGTGACCTTCGCGGACATCGACATCACCAACGGCATGGCCGAGCGCGGCGAGCTGGACGTCCTGAAGGTCTCGTACGCGGTCCTGCCCTGGGTGCTGGACGAGTACGCGCTCCTGCCGTGCGGCGGGGCGCTGGGCCGGGGCTGCGGCCCGCTGGTCCTCACCAAGGAGCTGGGCCTGGACCTGACGGGCCGGACGGTCGCCGTGCCGAGCGAGCGCTCGACGGCGTACCTGCTGTTCCGGCTCTGGGCCGCGGAGATGGTCCCGGGCGGGGTCGGCGAAGTCGTCGTCATGCCGTTCGACGAGATCATGCCGGCCGTCCGGGACGGCAAGGTGGACGCCGGTCTCGTCATCCACGAGGCCCGCTTCACGTTCCACACCTTCGGGCTGCACAACCTGGCCGACATGGGACGCCACTGGGAGGGCACCACCGGCCTCCCGATCCCCCTCGGCGCGATCATCGCCAAGCGCTCCCTCGGCGCGGAGACCCTGCGCCGCCTGGCCGACTCCGTCCGCACCTCGGTCCGGCTGGCCTGGGACCACCCGGAGGTCTCGCGGCCGTACGTCCAGGAGCACGCCCAGGAGATGGACCCGGCCGTCGCCGACCAGCACATCGGGCTGTACGTGAACGAGTTCACCGCCGACCTCGGCGAGGACGGCTACGCGGCCATCCGCGCCCTGCTCACCCGCGCCGCGGCCGAGGGACTCGTACCGCCCCTCGGCCCGGACGCGCTGGCGTTTCCCTAGGGTCGACGGTCCTCAGCACCCCGGCGCCCCGGCAGCCCGGCGCGCTACGTCACACGTCCAGCTGGTCCGCGACCGCCCGCAGCAGGCCGGCGATCTTCGCGCCCGCGGCCTTGTCCGGGTAGCGGCCGCGCTCCAGCTGGGGCGTGATGTTCTCCAGGACCGTCGTCAGGTCCTGCACGATCGACGCCAGCTCGTCCGGCTTGCGGCGCTGGGCGGCCGCGACGGACGGGGTGGGGTCGAGGACCACCACGGACAGGGCCTGGTCACCGCGCTGGCCCGCGACCACGCCGAACTCCACACGCTGGCCGGGCTTGAGTGCGTCGACTCCGGCAGGGAGGACCGACGAGTGGACGAAGACGTCGCCGCCGTCGTCGCGGGAGAGAAAGCCGAAGCCCTTCTCGCTGTTGAACCACTTCACCTTGCCGGTGGGCACGTCTGTCCCCGTCCTCGTACTCGTCAATGTGCGGAAGAGCCGTGCACGACAACGGGCAACGGCTCCGGATAGCAGTACAGCGGGTCACCGTGACCCGCCTGGTCCCAGGCTAATGGCCCTGTGGCCGGTGACAAGACGTCGCCGGAGTGTTCCTCCGGGCTGGGAACTACCCTGGTGGGGTGACCACTACTCCTTCAGGCGCCGGCGACCGGCTCGTTCAGGTCGGCGCGATCGTCTTTTTCGTCGGTGCGCTGGCCACTCTGGTCACGGTCGCGCCGCTCTTCCTCGGTACGGAGCCGTTCCCCCCGATCGCGTACGGGGTCTGCATGTTCATGGGGCTCGGCTTCCTGATCGCCGGAGCGGGCGTCGTGCGCTCGGTCTGGCTCAGCTCCCCCAAGCGGGCGGCGAGCCGCACCTGAGGCTCCTTGGATCTTTCGTCCGGATCACGACGGTCCGGGGCGCGCAGGCTCCCCTCAGGCCCACCGCACGCCCCCCTCGGCCCGCCGCGCGCTCCCTCAGGCCGCCGCCGTACGGGCCGCCTCGAACGTCCGCAGCCAGGCCGGGAACTCCGTCAGGTCCGCCAGCACCACGTCCGCGCCCGCGGCCCGCAGCTCCTGCGCGTCGCACGGGCCCGTCGTCACGGCGACCGACAGCGCTCCGGCCGCGCGCGCCCCGCGGACGTCCCCCACGTGGTCGCCGACGTAGACCTGCGCCCCGTGCTCGCGCAGCGCCTCGCCCTTGGCCTCCGCCCAGAGCCAGCCGATCACCGAGTCCGGCTCGATCCCGAGGTGCGTGAGGTGCAGCTCGGCGTTGGGCCCGTACTTCGCCGTCACGACGATCGCCCGGCCGCCGAGGGCCCGCACCGCGTCCACGGACTCCCGCGCCCCGGCGAGGGCCGTGGACGGCGCTATGGCATGGTCCGGGTAGAGCTCCCGGTAGCGCTCGCCGACGGCGGCCACCTGGTCGGCCGGGAACCAGTGCGCCAGCTCCGTCTCCAGCGGCGGGCCGAGCCGGCTCACCACCAGGGCCTCGTCCACGTACACCCCCGTCTCGGCGGACAGGGCCCGGAAGGCGGCGGCGATGCCGGGCCGGGAGTCGACGAGGGTCATGTCGAGGTCGAAGCCGACCGTGAGCGGGGCCGGGGCGACCGTGCGGGAGGCCGAGAGGGGGGCCTGGAGGGGCGCTGGGAGGGGGGCCGTGTGCGGGCTCGAAGCCGTGGAATCCATGGGGATCATGGGGACTATTGTGCCGACGGGCCCTCCGGACCGGCCCACCCCCGCCTCGGGACCGTCGCCGCCTCCGGCCCACCCCCGTCTCCGGTCCCTCCGGCCCTCCGGGCTGCTGAGCCGCCCCCACCCCCGCCTCGGGACCGCCGCCCCGACCCCACCGGCGTCTCCGGCGAAATCCCGCCACTTAGACTGAACTCGCACTTAGCCAAGCCTTAGTTTCCCCGTCGCCCCACCCGTACCAAGGGGCCCGTACCCCTCCGATGTCCCTCCCGATTGGTTCAGATGTCAGCGCCAGCGCCCGCACCGGCCGTCGCGCCCCGCGCACCCCGCCTCTCCCGACGCGCGACCGCGACCGCCGCGGCCGCCGTCGCGCTGCTGCTGGCCGTCCTGCTGAGCCTCGCGGTCGGGGCGCGTTCCCTACCGCCGGGCGAGGTGCTCGACGCCCTGCTGCACGGCGGGAACTCCGACGCCGCCGAGGTGATCCGCACGATGCGGGTGCCGCGCACGCTGATCGGCCTCATGGTCGGGGCGGCGCTGGCCCTCGCGGGCACGGTGCTCCAGGGCATCACCCGTAACCCCATCGCCGACCCCGGCATCCTCGGCATCAGCCAGGGGGCGTCGGTGGCGGTGGTGATGGCCATCGCGTTCGCGGGGGTCCACACGCTGACCGGGTACGTCTGGTTCGCCTTCGCGGGCGCCGCCGTCGCCTCCGTCGCCGTGTACGCCATCGCCGCCAGTGGGCGCGGCGGCGCGACCCCGGTGAAGCTCGCGCTCGGCGGGGCGGCGATCAACGCGCTGCTGGTCTCGGTGACGATGGGCGTGCTCACGACGAAGGCGTCCGCGCTGGACGAGTTCCGCTTCTGGCAGGTCGGCTCGATCGCGGGGCGGGAGGCGGACGTCCTCCAGCAGGTGTGGCCGTTCCTCCTGCTGGGCGCCGTGCTCGTGCTCTCCGTCGCCCGGGGCCTGGACGCGCTCGCGCTCGGCGAGGACGTGGCGAAGGGGCTCGGGCAGAACGTCGCGGCGGTCCGGATCGTCGGCGGGATCGGGGCGACCGTGCTGACCGGGGTCGGGGTCGCCGCCGCCGGGCCGATCGCGTTCATCGGGCTCGCCGTCCCGCACATCGCCCGCGCGGTCGTCGGCAACGACCACCGCTGGGTACTGCCCATGGCCGCGCTGCTCGGGCCGGTGATGCTGCTCGTCTCGGACGTCGTCGGCCGGATCGTGTTCCCGCCGAGCGAGGTCCCGGCGGGTGTGATGACCGCCCTCATCGGGGTGCCGTTCCTGGTCGCCCTCGTACGCCGGAAGGCGGTGCCCGCGTGAGCGACGCGACCAAGAGCGGCGGGACCAAGAGCAGTGGGACCAAGAGCGGCGGGACCGTGTCCGACGCGGCCGTGTCCCACGCGCCCGTGACCGACACGCCCGCCTCCCACGCGCCCGTGACCGGCACGCCCGTACGGGTCCGGCCCGCCGGGTACTCCGTCGTGAAGGCCGGGCCGCGTGGCCGGTTCCTGCTGCACCGGCGGGCCTCCGTCGTCGCGGTCGCCCTCGTCGTCCTGCTGGCCGCCGTCTGCGTCGCCTACCTCTGCGTCGGCGAGAGCTTCGTCGCGCCCGGCGAGGTCGTGAAGGTGCTCCTCGGGCAGCCGTCCTCGGCCGAGCTGGTCGTGGGCACGCTCCGGCTGCCCCGGATGACCGTCGGGCTGCTGGTGGGCGTGGCCTTCGGGATCGCGGGGGCGCTGATCCAGACGGTGGCCCGCAACCCGCTCGCCAGCCCCGACATCATCGGTATCAGCCAGGGCGCGAGCGCGCTCACGGTCGGCGCGATGACCTTCGGGATCACCTCGTACACGTTCCTGCCCTACCTCTCCGTCATCGGCGGCATCGCGGCGGCCGCGCTCGTGTACGTCTTCGCCTGGCGCGGCGGGCTGCACGCCACCCGCTTCGTCCTCATCGGCATCGGCTTCGCCATCGCGCTGCGGTCGGTCACCACGCTCTTCCTGACCAAGGGCGACTACCTGGTCGCGCAGCAGGCGCAGATCTGGATGACCGGTTCGCTGAACGGGCGCGGCTGGTCCGAGGCGGGCCCGCTCACCTGGACGCTGCTGCTCCTGCTGCCCGCCGTGCTGTGGGCGGCCCGCGCGCAGCGCACCGTGTCGATGGACGACGACACCGCCACCGCGCTGGGCGTACGCCTGGGGCGCGTACGGCTCGGACTCGTCGCGCTCGGCGTGGTCCTGGCCTCCGTGGCGACGGGCACGGCGGGCCCGGTGGACTTCGTGGCGCTGCTCGCCCCGCAGATCGCCCGCCGGATGACCCGTACCGCGCAGATCCCGCTGCTGTCCTCGGCGCTGCTGGGCGCGGTGATCGTCGTCTTCGGCGACCTGCTCGCCCGCAGGCTGTTCTCGCCCACCGAACTGCCGGTGGGCGTCCTCACGGCGGCGGTCGGCGCCCCGTACCTGATCTGGCTGATCATCCGCGGTCACCGCGGCCGCAGTGGAGGCACCGCATGAGCCCGACGACCGACGCAGCGCGGCGGACCAGCCGCCTCGCGGCCCGCGCCCTGACCCTCGCGTACGAGGACCGCACCGTCGTCCACGAGCTGGACCTCGCCGTGCCCGACGGGCAGGTCACCGTGATCGTCGGCCCGAACGCCTGCGGCAAGTCCACCACCCTGCGGGCGCTCGGCCGGCTGCTGAAGCCGCGCGGCGGAGCGGTCCTGCTGGACGGTACGGAGCTGGCGCGGATACCGACCAGGCGCATCGCCCAGTCCATCGGGCTGCTCCCGCAGACCCCGGTGGCCCCCGAGGCGATCACCGTCTCCGACCTGGTCGCCCGGGGCCGCCAGCCGCACCAGAGCTGGTGGCAGCAGTGGTCGGACGCGGACGAGCGGGCGGTGACCGAGGCCATGGCCCGTACGGATGTGACGGCGCTGGCCGACCGCTCGGTGGACGAGCTGTCGGGCGGGCAGCGCCAGCGGGTGTGGATCGCGATGGCGCTCGCGCAGGAGACGGACCTGCTGCTGCTCGACGAGCCGACGACGTACCTGGACATCGCCCACCAGGTGGAGGTTCTCGACCTGGTGCGCCAGCTCGCCGCCCCCGCCTCGGACGGCACCCGTGGCCGTACCGTCGTCACCGTGCTGCACGACCTCAACCAGGCGGCCCGGTACGCGGACCACCTGGTCGCCATGAAGGAGGGGCGGATCGTCGCCGAGGGCCGGCCGGGGGACGTCGTCACCGCCGAACTCGTCCGTGAGGTCTTCGGCCTGGAGGCGGTGATCGTCCCGGACCCGGTGACGGGTTCGCCGCTCGTCGTCCCGGGCGCCCCCTGGACCCCCGCCTCCGCCCCGGCCCCCGCTCCTGATTCCACCCCGACCCCCGGAAAGGCCCTCTGAGCCATGACCCTCCTCCAGCACCGCTCCCGTACGCTCGCCGCCGCGTCCCTGACCGTGGCCGCCGCCCTGGCCCTGTCCGCCTGCGGTTCGTCGTCCGACTCCACCGACGACTCCTCGTCCTCCGCCGAAACGCCCCGGACGGTCAAGACGGCCATGGGCGACGTGAAGGTCCCGGCCGCCCCGCAGCGGGTCGTCGTCCTGGACACCGCCGAACTCGACTCGGTCCTCACCCTGGGCGTGAAGCCCGTCGGCGCGACCCACGCGGACGTGGACTCGGGCTTCCTGAACTACCTGCCGAAGGACCAGGTCGCGGGCATCAAGGACGTGGGGCAGATGATGACCCCGAACCTGGAGGCCATCGCCGCTCTGAAGCCCGACCTCATCCTCACGAGCAAGATCCGGCACGGCGACAAGTACGCCGAGCTCTCCAAGATCGCGCCGACCGTGATGACGGAGAACACCGGCTACCCCTGGAAGGAGAACTTCCAGGTCCACGCGGAGGCCCTCGACAAGAAGGCCGAGGCGAAGATGGTCACCGACGACTACGCGAAGCACGTCGCCGGTGTGACGAAGGAGCTCGGCGGCAAGGACAAGGCGGCCGCCACCGAGGTCAACATGGTCCGGTTCGTCGAGGGCGCCGACATCCGCATCTACGGCAAGAAGAACTACATCGCCACGATCCTCGCCGACGTGGGCCTGGGCCGCCCGGCCGTCACGGACAAGGCGGCGGACGGCTTCTCCTACGACGTCAGCCCCGAGAAGATCGACCTCGCGGACGCGGACGCGGTCTTCCACTCGACGTACGGCGACCCGAAGAAGTCCAAGGAGACCCAGACCACCGGCAGCGGCCTGTGGAAGAACATGGACGCGGTGAAGAACGGCAAGGTCTTCGCGGTCGACGACCAGCTGTGGATCCAGGGCATCGGTTACACGGCGGCCGACAAGATCCTCGAAGAGCTCAAGGCCAACCTGACGAAGTAGTACGGCGAGCTGTGGGGGACCGGCCGTAGGCACGGCCGGTTCCGGAACCCGGCGTAACACCGCGAGGTCCCCAGGGACCCGGCGCGGCAACGCTCCCGCCCCTGCGGCCTCGCGGCCCCGCCCTCCTGGCCGGGGCGGGGCGACGGTCCGCCCCGCCCCCTCACCCCCGCCTCCGCGCCCGCCACACCAGGTAGAGCGCGGAGGCCACGGCGGCGACGCGGACGACCACCGGCCAGGCGCCGGTCAGCACCTCGCGGAGCGCGCCGTCCTCGATGGGTTCGCCCCAGCGCCCGTCCATCCGCCCCCACACCCAGACGAGCGCCCCGGCGGCGACGGCGCCCGGCAGCCCCAGGGCCGCCCACTTCGCCTCCGTACGGGAGAGGGTCCGCGAGCCGTACGCGATGAGCCAGCCGCCCGCCAGCGGGATCCAGGACCCGGTGACCACCCCGGCGAGCAGCAGCACGGCGGCCAGGAGCAGCAGGGGGTGGGCGAAGCCGCCTCGGGGGGCGGGGGCGGCGGCCACGGGTTCCGCGACGGGGGCGGGCCTGCGGCGGCGCGGCCTCGGGATGCGGAGGGCGCGGCGGCGGGTTCCCCCCTCGTCGTCGCCGTCCTCCGCGGCACCGGCCCCGTCGTCGTCCTCCGTGTCCTTCTCCGCCCCCTCCGCCCCCGCCTCCGCCTTCTCCGGGGCGTCGGACTTCGGGCGCCTGCCGAGGAGTTCGGGGGCCTCGATGCCGCCGAAGAACCCGGGGACGGCGGTGCCCGCGTCGAAGGGCCCGGGTTCCAGCCGCCACCAGTCGTCCTCGCCGGCGCTCTCCTGGCCGGGGCCGAGGATGTGCGGGGCGGAGGGGTGCGGCCAGGCGGGGGCGGGGGCGTCGTCGAGGGCCGCCGTGTCGTCGGGGCCGGTGGTCTTGGTGAGGTCCGTGCGGGGGTGGCCGGGGTCCGGAGTACGGGGACGGCCGTCGGCGGCAGTGCAGGGGTCGGGGGCGGTGCGGGGGTCGGGGGCGGTGCGGGGGTCGGGGGCGGTGCGGGGGTCGCCGGGGTCCGGGATACGGGGACGGCTGTCGGGTGCCGTACGGGGGCGGCCGGGGCCCGTAGCCCGGGAACGGCTGTCGGCGGCACCCGCATCCGCACCCCCGCCGGGCCGTTCGGCGCCCCGCCGCGACGCGCCCCACCGGGAACCGGCTTTCGGGCCCGCCCCGGCAGAGGGACCAGGCGCGGAGCCCGGCTCCTTCGGGCCCTTGCGGAGGAACCCGCTCCGAGGCCGGGGGACGGCCGCACCGCCCCGCGTACGGGGTCCTGCCGCACCACCCCCCGTACTCGCCGGCGGCAACGGCACCGACCCGTCCCCCGACTCCGCCGCCGCGCCCACCAGTTCGTCCGGGGTACCGAGCCTGCCGATGATGCGCCGTACGGCCGCCGGGGAGTCCGCGCCCTCCGTGGCGCGCTGCCGGTCGATCTCGCCCCGGAGCGTCGCCACGAGCCGCATCCGGGCCCCCGACGGCAGCTGTTGCTGCTGAGCCAGGTCACCGACCCGGCTCAGGTAGTCGTAGACGAGCTGGTCGCTCTCGATCCCCACGCGGTGCGTCCCCTCTACCGGCCCTGCCCCGACGGTAGCGTTTCAGCGGCTAACGTGGGACGGATGGGGACGACCACACCACCGCGCACGCTCGCCGAAGCCCTGCGCGCCCGGGGCGACGAATCGCTGGCCGGGCTGCTGCGTGCCCGCCCCGACCTCCTCAACCCGGTGCCGAACGACATCACCCAGCTCGCCACGCGGGCCGGGACCCGGGCCTCCGTCGTGCGCGCGCTGGAGCATCTGGACCGGTTCGCGTTGCAGACCGCCGAGGCGCTGGCGGTGGCCCCGGACCCGGCCCCGTACGACACGCTCCTCTCGCTGCTCACCGGCGACGGGGCGGGCGACGGCGAGCAGCGCGACGACGTGGGGGCGGCCGTCACCGCCGCGCTGCCGGGCGCGCTGGCGACGCTGCGCGAACAGGCCCTGGTCTGGGGCGAGGACGAGCGGCTGCACCTGGTGCGCACCGCCCGCGAACTGCTCGCCCCGTCCCCGCAGCACCCCTCCCCCACCGGCCTCGGCCCGACGGTCGCCGAGGCGACGGCCGGGATGTCGCCGGGCCGGCTCCAGGAGATCCTGGCGGCGACCGGGCTGCCCGCCACGCACGACCCGGTCTCGGCGGTGGCGGCGCTCGCCGCCCTGTTCACGGACCGGACGCGGATGGCGGAGCTGCTGGACACGGCCCCCGTGGAGGCGCTGTCGGTCCTGGACCGGCTGGTGTGGGGGCCGCCGTACGGGGAGGTCACGCCCAACCCCACTCCCCCCGTGAAGTGGCTGCGCGACCGGGGCCTGCTGCTGCCGGTCTCGACGCGCACGGTGGTCCTGCCGCGCGAGGCGGCCCTCC
This sequence comes from Streptomyces sp. NPDC007346, assembly GCF_040703535.1. Taxonomy (NCBI): domain Bacteria; kingdom Bacillati; phylum Actinomycetota; class Actinomycetes; order Kitasatosporales; family Streptomycetaceae; genus Streptomyces; species Streptomyces sp. NPDC007346. The sequence goes on along the minus strand of NZ_JBEYKR010000008.1, from coordinate 38,161 downwards.
ATCTGCGCGCCGGACGCGCCCACCGCGTACCGGAACCGGTCCCCCCGGTCGTCGCCGCGACCGCCGAACGCGATCCACAGGTTGTGGACAGAGCGGCGGCCGGGCAGGCCTTCACGGCGCTGTCGACCGTCGAGGAGCTGCTGAAGCTCTGGAACGGCGGCGGCCCCTCGATCCTGCGCGCGGGCGGCCTGAGCGTACGGGAGCTGAAACGGGCGGCGACCGCCCTGGACGTACCGGAGCAGCTCGCCGCCTTCTGGATCGAACTCGCCTACGGGGCGGGCCTGCTGGCCACCGACGGCGAGAGCGACGAGCGGTACGCGCCGACGCCCGCGTACGACGAGTGGCTCGACCTCTCCTCCCAGGACCGCTGGACCCACCTCGCCACCGCCTGGCTTCCCGCCACCCGGGTCCCGGGCCTGGTCGGCGGCCAGGACGCCAAGGGCCGGGCCCTGTCCGCGCTCGGCCCGGAGCTGGACCGTTCGGCCGCGCCGGAGGTGCGCCGCCGGACGCTGGGGCTGCTCGCCGCCCTGCCGCCGGGCACGGTGGCCGACCCGGAGACGCTGCTGCGGCGGCTGCGCTGGGAGCGCCCGTTGCGCGGCGGCCCGGCTCCCGCCGCCGGCCCGACGAGCCCCGGGGAGGGCGGCGACCTCCGCTCCCGGCTCGCCCTGTGGACGCTCAACGAGGCGGAGCTGCTGGGCATCACGGGCCGGGGCGCGCTCTCCTCGCAGGCCCGCGCCCTGCTGGACGAGGGCCCGGACGCGGCGGCCGCCCTCCTCGCGCCCCTCCTCCCCGAACCGCTGGACCACGTCCTGCTCCAGGCGGACCTGACGGCGGTGGCGCCGGGGCCCCTGGAACGCCCGCTGGCGGAGACCCTCTCCGTCCTGGCGGACATCGAGTCGAAGGGCGGGGCGACGGTCTACCGCTTCACGCCCGGCTCGGTGCGCCGCGCCCTGGACGCCGGGCAGGCGGCGGCCGACCTGCACGCGTTCCTGGCCGCGCACAGCCGTACGCCGGTGCCGCAGCCCCTGAGCTACCTGATCGACGACGTGGCCCGCCGCCACGGCCACCTGCGGATCGGTGCGGCCTCCGCGTACGTACGCTGCGACGACGAGGCGGTCCTCAACGAGATCCTGGCCGACCGCCGCTCGACGGGCCTGCGCCTGCGCCGCCTGGCCCCCACGGTCCTGGCCTCCCAGGCCGACCCCGGCTCACTCCTCGAAGCCCTGCGCGAGATGGGCTACGCCCCCGCCGCCGAATCCGCCGAGGGCGACGTCCTGATCACCCGCGCAGGCGCCCGCCGCACCCCGCCCCGCACACCCCCGGCCCCGGTCCCCGAAGGCCCCCCGGCCCCGGACGCCACGCTGCTCGGCGCGGCGGTACGGGCCATCCGCGCGGGCGACACGGCCGCCACGGTCACCCGCAAGGAACCCACCGAGGGCGCCGCGGGGACGCGCACCTCCGACACCCTCCCCCGCACCACCCCCGCGGAGACCCTGGCCACGGTCCAGGCGGCCGCGATGACGGGCTCCGCGGTCTGGATCGGCTACGTCAACGCGGACGGTGCGGCCAGCCAGCGCGTCATCGCCCCGGTCCGCGTGGAGGGCGGCTTCGTCACGGCGTACGACCACACGGCCGACGAGGTCCGTACATACCCGCTGCACCGGATCACGGGGGTGGCGGAGCTGGCGGAGGACGGGGAGGGGTAGGGCACCGGCCTACTCGGCCGACGCGCGTCCTCATCGGTGCCCCTCCGGGTGCCTGCGCAGGTAGACGTTGCAGTCGGACACGGTGGTCATGTCGCCCACGGCACGCGCGCGGCCGCGTACGGTGGCCAACTCGGCACAGCCGGCACACCCTTCGACCGGGACAGGCTCCCGCTCCATCCCCAACGGCAGCTCGACAGGCGGGGTGCTGTAGCGCAGCGGTTCACTCATGCGGTGATCGTCACGCGCGTCACCGGGACGACGGAACCTCGTACGTTCCCCACTTCGGGACGTCCCGCAGCGCGTCGGCAGATCGACGTGCTCGTCTACGGGGCTGTCTTTCTGCACGAGGCATACCCGCGGCTCGACGAGTTGCTACGCGAGAGAGCTGCGGACGGATGCGCTGTCCGGATCGCGGTGGGCAACGCGGACGACGCCAATGTCCGACAGCATGGTCGTCGCGGCGTCGGCAGTCGTGACCGACGACGAGGGACGCATCCTGCTCCAGCGCCGCCGCGACAACGACCTCTGGGCTCTCCCGGGCGGCGGGATGGACCTCGGCGACTCGCTGCCCGGTACAGCCGTACGTGAGGTCAAGGAGGAGACGGGGCTCGACGTCGAGATCACGGGTCTCGTCGGCACGTACACCGACCCTCGGCACATCATCGAGTACAGCGGAGGCCAGGGGCCAGGGGTCAGAAGCTGGGGCGCTCAAGCTCCTGGCCCGGCGGCCGTCTGCGATGCTGCGGGTATGTCCTTCGCCGATCAGGGCCCCGGACCGAGGCGGGTGGCCCCCGAGCCCGTGGCGCCCGCCCCGCCCGCCGCGCCGATGCCTCCGCTGCTCACGCAGTCCTGGCTGGATCTGGCGTTCCTGCACTGGGCGGTCGATCCGGCGGACGTGGCGCCGTTGCTGCCGGCGGGGACCGTGCCGGACACCTTCGACGGGGTGACGTACGTGGGGCTCGTGGCGTTCCGGATGCACCGGGTGAGTGGGCTCGGGCTGCCGGGGATCCCGTACCTGGGCACGTTCCCGGAGACCAACGTGCGGCTGTACTCCGTGGACGGGCGCGGGCGGCGCGGTGTCGTCTTCCGGTCGCTCGACGCCTCGCGGCTGATCCCGGTCGTCGTGGCGCGGGCCGCGTTCCGGTTGCCGTACGTGTGGTCCCGGATGGACATCGCGCGCTCCGGCGACACCCTCACGTACACCAGCACCCGGCGGTGGCCCGGTCCGCGCGGGGCCCGGAGCCGGATCGTGGTGCGGGCGGGGGAGGCGATCGGTGAGCCCACGCCCCTGGAGCACTTCCTGACCGCCCGCTGGGCCCTGCACAGTTCGTTCTTCGGGCGGACCGCCTATCTGCCCAACGTCCATCCCCGGTGGCCCCTGCACCGGGCGGAGCTGCTGGAGTGCGACGAGGACCTGGTGGCCGCCGGGGGGCTGCCCGCGCCGGTCGGTGATCCGGTGAGCGTGCTGTACTCGCCGGGTGTTCCGGTGCGCTTCGGGCCGCAGCGCAGGCCCCGGTCCGGGGGCTGAGCGCACCCCGCCCCGCCCCCCGATGCGGCACACTGGACGTTTGGCCGCATCCGTGGCCGCACCCCGCAGAAAGGGCCGAAGCGCGTGACCGGACCCCTCATCGTCCAGAGCGACAAGACGCTGCTCCTCGAAGTCGACCACGAGCTGGCGGACGCCTGCCGCCGGGTCATCGCACCCTTCGCGGAGCTGGAGCGTGCACCCGAGCACATCCACACCTACCGGATCACCCCGCTCGGGCTGTGGAACGCCCGCGCCGCCGGGCACGACGCCGAGCAGGTCGTCGACGCCCTCGTGGAGTTCTCCCGCTACCCCGTGCCGCACGCGCTCCTGGTCGACATCGCCGAGACGATGGCGCGGTACGGACGGCTCACCCTCTCCAAGCACCCGGTGCACGGTCTCGTGCTCACCAGCACCGACCGGCCCGTGCTGGAGGAGATCCTGCGGTCGAAGAAGGTGCAGCCGCTGGTCGGCGCCCGGCTCGACCCGGACACCGTGGCCGTGCACCCCTCCGAGCGCGGGCAGATCAAGCAGACCCTGCTGAAGCTGGGCTGGCCCGCCGAGGATCTTGCCGGTTACGTCGACGGCGAGGCCCATCCGATCGAGCTGGCCGAGGACGGCTGGGCGCTGCGGCCGTACCAGAAGCAGGCCGTGGAGGGCTTCTGGCACGGCGGGTCGGGTGTTGTCGTGCTGCCGTGCGGGGCCGGGAAGACCCTTGTCGGGGCCGGTGCCATGGCCGAGGCCAAGGCCACCACCCTGATCCTCGTCACCAACACCGTCTCCGCCCGCCAGTGGAAGCACGAGCTGGTGAAGCGGACCTCGCTGACCGAGGACGAGATCGGCGAGTACAGCGGTACGAAGAAGGAGATCCGGCCGGTCACCATCGCCACCTACCAGGTGCTGACGACCCGGCGCAAGGGCATCTACCCGCACCTGGAGCTCTTCGACTCCCGCGACTGGGGCCTGGTCGTCTACGACGAGGTCCACCTGCTGCCGGCCCCCGTCTTCAAGTTCACCGCCGATCTTCAGGCCCGGCGGCGGCTGGGTCTTACCGCCACCCTCGTACGCGAGGACGGGCGGGAGTCGGATGTCTTCTCGCTCATCGGGCCCAAGCGGTTCGACGCCCCGTGGAAGGAGATCGAGGCGCAGGGCTACATCGCGCCCGCCGACTGCGTGGAGGTACGGGTCAACCTCACCGACTCCGAACGGCTCGCGTACGCGACGGCCGAGGCGGAGGAGAAGTACCGGTTCTGCGCGACCACGGCCACGAAGAGGAAGGTCACCGAGGCACTCGTACGCAAGCACCAAGGTGAGCAGACCCTCGTCATCGGGCAGTACATCGACCAGCTCGACGAGCTGGGCGAGCACCTGGACGCCCCCGTCATCAAGGGCGAGACCAGCAACGCCCAGCGCGAGAAGCTCTTCGGCGCGTTCCGGAACGGGGAGATCAGCGTCCTCGTCGTCTCCAAGGTCGCCAACTTCTCCATCGACCTGCCGGAGGCCACCGTCGCCATCCAGGTCTCCGGGACCTTCGGGTCGCGCCAGGAGGAGGCCCAGCGGCTGGGGCGCGTGCTGCGGCCGAAGGCCGACGGGCACGAGGCGCGGTTCTACTCGGTCGTCGCCCGCGACACCATCGACCAGGACTTCGCGGCGCACCGCCAGCGGTTCCTGGCCGAGCAGGGGTACGCGTACCGCATCGTCGACGCGGACGAGCTGCTCGCGGGGAACTGAGGGGGAGCTGAGGAAGCAGCTGAGGAAAGCAGCTGAGGCGAGGGAGCTGAGGCGAGGGAGCTGAGGCGAGGGAGCTGAGGCGAGGGAGCTGAGGCGAGGGAGCGCCGTGGGGTCGGGATACAGTCGTTCCCATGCCCCCTCACCCCCCTGACCTCGCAGGATTCGGGGCGTGGCCACGCGAGCCCGGCACCGTGATGCGCCGGGCCTCGGCGGTTCCGGCGGGGGCCTCGGAGCCGTTCGTGATCATCTCCGAGTCCCACGTACCCGGCGTCCCCACCGAGTGGGAGCCGCACACCCACCCCCTGCACGAACTGGTCTGGGTGCGCGGCGGAACCCTGATGTCCCGGGTGGCGGACCAGGTCTTCACCGTCTCCGAGGGGCAGGGCCTGTGGATGCCCGCCGGGGTGGTGCACGGGGGGCGGCTGACGGCCGGGGTCGAGTTCTCCGACGCCTTCTTCGCCCCCGACCGCACACCGGTCGCGTTCGAGGGGCCCACGGCCATCGCGATGACCCCGCTGCTGGAGTCGCTGCTGGCCCACCTGGCCCGTACGGACCTCGGTGCCGAGGCTCGGGCGCGGGCGGAGTCCGTCGTGTTCGACGTACTGGTGCCGTCGGAGCGCCAGTTCGCGCTCCAGTTGCCCGGCGACGCCCGTATCGACGTCATCGCCGAGGCCCTGTTGGAGGATCCCGCCGACGCCCGGTCGCTGGAGGACTGGGCGCGGGCGCTGGGCACCAGCGACCGTACGGTCACCCGGGCGTTCCGCCACTCCACGGGGCTGTCCTTCACCCAGTGGCGGCAGACGCTGCGCGTCCACCGGGCGTTGACGCTGCTCTCCGAGGGGCTCGACGTGCAGTCCGTCGCCCTGGAGCTGGGGTACGCGCAGCCCAGCACCTTCATCGCCGCGTTCCGGCGGGTCGTGGGGACGACACCGGGGGCGTTCTTCAGTACGGCCGCCGGTGCGGCCTTCCGTACGGCCGCCGCCGACGCCGCCTTTCCCACAGCCGCCGCCGAGGCCGGCATCCGTACGGCCGCCGACAGTGCCGCCTTCCCTACGGCCGTCGACGCGACCGAGGTTTCCGCCCCCGTGGCCGGCTAGACCTGCTCCCTCCGTGTCCGAAACGCCGTATCCGGTGTCGCCAGCTCCTGATTGCCGACACGACAGGCGGAATATAGCCTTCCACGAGTTAGGGCACCCTTAGTTGTTGCCCGCCAGGTGTGGTCGTCGTCGGGCTCGGGGAGCTTGTGGCCCGGTCGGCGGCGCGCGGACCCGAGGGTGTCGTGCGCCATCGCCCCTCGACACGACCGGACCCACCCATGTTCACGCGCCACCCCCCTCCTGCCGCCGGGCCCGCCCCGGCGGCCGCCCTCAACGGGCGTCGACTCGTGCTCCGGTACGGGAAGACCCCGGTCGTGCACGGCGTCTCGCTGACCCTGGAGCCCGGTCGCGCCACCGCCCTGGTGGGCCCGAACGGCAGCGGGAAGTCCACGCTGCTGCGCTCGCTCGCCCGGCTGCACCAGGTGGACGACGGCACGGTGACGCTCGGCGGCCGTGACGGTGCTCCCGAGCGCGTGGCCTCCCTGCTCAGTGCGCGGGAGTTCGCCCGGGAGGTCACGCTCTTCTCCCAGTCGAGGCCCGCGCCCCAGGGCCTGACGGTGGCGGAGGTCGTGGCGTTCGGCCGCCACCCCTACCGGCGGGGCTTCGCCGGGCTCTCCGCCGAGGACCGTGACGCGGTCGCGTACGCGATGGACGCCACCGGCGTACGGGACATGGCCGCCCGCGCCGCCGGGGAGCTGTCCGGCGGCGAGATGCAGCGCGTGTGGCTCGCGGCCTGCCTGGCCCAGAACACGGGCGTCGTGCTGCTGGACGAGCCGACGAACCACCTGGACCTGCGCTACCAGATCGAGACCCTCGACCTGGTGCGCGACCTCGTCCAGGACCACGGCATCGCCGTCGGGATCGTGCTGCACGACCTCGACCACGCCGCCCGCGTCGCCGACACGCTGGTCCTCATGCGCTCCGGCCGCGTCCACGCCGCGGGAGCGCCCGCCGACGTCCTCACCGCGAAGAACATCGGCGAGGTCTACGACCTCCGCGTCGAGGCGGGCATCGACCCGCGCACCGGCCGGGTCCGTATCGACCCCATCGGGCGGCACCCCGCCCCGGCCACCGCCCCTGCCTTCGCCTCGGCCTCAGCCCCGGTCGCCGCCCCTGCCACCGCCCCGGCCTCCGCCCCGACCGCCGCCCCGGTCACTTCCACGATCAGCGAACACAGCAACACCAACGGCTGCGACAGCAGCAACCGAGAGGACCTCTCATGATCCGCGTCCGCCGTCTCCTGGCGTCAGCCGCCACCGGGCTCGCCGTCGCCGTCGCCGCCACGGCCTGCGGCACCACCGACGTCTCGTCCGGGACCGACGCCGCCGCCTCCCCGGCGCCCGCGTCCAAGGACTGTGCCGGGGACACCACGGCGACGTCGACCGAGCCGGTCACCCTCACCGACAGCCTCGGCCGGAAGGTCCGGCTCGACAAGCCCGCCGCACGCATCGCCGTCCTGGAGTGGCAGCAGGTCGAGGACGCCCTCACGCTCTGCGTCACGCCCGTCGCGGTCTCCGACGCGAAGGGGTACCGGACCTGGGTCAGCGCGGAGAAGCTGCCCCAGGGCGTGACGGACATCGGCAACCGCGAGGAGCCCGACCTCGACACCCTCGCCGCCGCCGAGCCCGACCTCGTCGTCGTGGAGGCGTTCGACGCCAAGGACGAGACCCTCCTCGCGCTGGAGAAGCGGGGCATACCGGTGATGGCCACCCGGGGCGCCGACCCCGAGGACCCCATCGGCAACGTGCGGGAGGTGTTCAACCTGATCGGCGAGGCGACCGGGCGCACCGAGCGGGCCGAGCAGGTGATCGGTGAGTTCGACGACCACCTCGCGCAGGCGAAGAAGAAGGTGGCCGACGCCGATCTGCCGACGAAGGACTTCCTGTTCTTCGACGGCTGGCTCCAGGGCGGCAACCTCACCGTCCGCCCCTACGGCCAGGGCGCCCTGTTCACCGCGATCGGCGAGGAGCTGGGGATGAAGGCCGCCTGGACCGACGACATCAACAAGGCGTACGGCGACGGGGGCGTGGACCCCTCCTACGGGCTGGCCCAGACCGACGTCGAAGGGCTGACCGGCGTGGGCAAGGCGAACCTCTTCTACGCCAACGACGAAGGCGCCGGAGGCTACGTCGCGGCCCTCCGGAAGAACCCGGTCTGGAAGTCGCTCCCCGCCGTGAAGGAAGGCCGGGCGCACAGCTTCCCCGCGCGGGTCTGGGGCGCCGGCGGGCCGCGCTCGTGCGAGCAGGCGATCGACGCGTACGTCGACGTCCTCACCAAGAAGTGAGCGCTCCACCGGCCGACGCACAGGAAACCGCCGAGCACGAGACCGGCGCACAGGAAACCGACGCACAGGAAACCGCCGTGCAGGAAACCGGCGTGCACGAGACCGGCGCACAGGACCAGGTCCCCGCCCCCGCTCCGGCCGCCGGACAGCCGCCGGTGCCGGGGGCCGGCCCCGGCCCCGGCCCAGGCGGCGGCCCAGGCGGCGGCCCAGGCGGCGGCCCAGGCGGCGGCCCAGGCGGCGGCTTCGCCGGGGTCGCCGTCCTCGTGGTCCTCGGCGTCGGGATCGTGCTGGTGGGCCTCTGGCACCTGACGCAGGGGACCTCCGGCGCGGGTGTGTGGGACCTGGTGCGGTACGCCGCCGGGGCGCGGGAGGACATCGACGGAGTGCCGGTCGGCGACATCGTCGCCGGTTCGCGGCTGCCCCGGCTGCTCGCGGGGGTGGCCGTGGGGTTCGCCCTCGGCGCCGCCGGTGCGCTGCTCCAGTCCGTCACCCGCAACGCGCTCGCCTCCCCGGACACCCTCGCGGTCACCGCGGGGGCCTACTTCACGCTGTCGTCCGTCGCCGCCTTCGGGCTCACCGTCCCGCTGTGGGCCTCCGGGGCGGTCGCCTTCGCGGGCGGCCTGCTCGCGGCGGTGCTCGTCCTGGCCCTCACGGGCCGTACGGCGGGCACCTCCGGAACACGCCTCGTCCTCGCCGGATCGGCGATGGCGATGGCGCTGGACGCGGCGACCGCGATGCTCCTCATCCTCTTCGACCGCAACACCACCGGCCTCTTCGCCTGGGGCAGCGGTTCCCTCGCCCAGCTCAACATCGACGCGTCCATGCGGGCGCTCCCGCTGGTGGCCGTGGTGCTGTGCGTCGCGCTCACGCTCTCCCGGAAGCTGGACGTGCTGGGCCTGGGTGAGGACACCGCGTCCTCCCTCGGTGTGCCGATCCGGGCGACCCGTACGACCGCGGTGCTCTGCGCCGTACTCCTGACCAGCACGGCCGTGACCCTCGCGGGCCCGATCGCCTTCGTCGGGCTCGGGGCCCCGGTCCTGGCCCGGCTGATCGCCGTACGCGTACGGGCCCTGCACCGGCACGCGCTGCTGGTGCCCGGGGCCGGGCTGCTCGGCGCGCTGCTCGTCCTGCTCGCGGACGCGTCGCTGCGCGCGGTGCTGGGCGCCGAGGGCGCCGCCTCCGTCCCCACCGGTGTGCCGACCGCGCTGCTCGGCGCCGTCGTCATCGTGGTCCTCGCGCTGCGCCTGCGGGACGCGGGGCCGGTGCGCCTGCCTCCGCCGGCGCGGGCCGCCACCCGGTCGGGCCGGTCGTTCCTCGTCGTCGTGACCGTCGCGGTGGTGCTCCTGGCCGGGGCCGTACTCGTGGGGATCCTCGCCGGGAGCCTCTGGCTGCGCACCGGGGACCTGGTGCTCTGGGTCCAGGGCACCGCCCCCGACCTGGTCGGGCGCGCGCTCGACGACCGGATGCCCCGGGTCGCCGCCGCGGTGCTCGCGGGCGCGGCGCTCGGGCTGGCCGGGTGCGCCGTACAGAGCGCGGTACGCAACCCGCTGGCGGAGCCCGGCGTGCTCGGCATCACGGCGGGGGCCGGCCTCGGCGCGGTGGTCGTCGTGACGTCGGGCCTGCCCGGCGGCCGGCCGCTGCTCATCGCCGCCGCCGTCGCCACCGGGCTCGCCACGTTCGCGCTGATCGCCCTGCTGACCTGGCGCGGCGGCTTCCTGCCCGACCGGTTCGTCCTGGTCGGCATCGGCTGCGGGTACGGGCTCAGCGCCGTCTCCACCTTCCTCCTGCTGCGCGCCGACCCGTGGAACACGCCCCGGATCTTCACCTGGCTCTCCGGTACGACCTACGGGCGCTCGCTCCCCGACGTCGTACCGGTCGCCGTGGGGCTGATCCTCGCGCTGCCGCTGCTCCTCGCCATGCACCGCCGGCTCGACCTGCTCGCCGTCGACGAGGACACCCCGCGCATCCTCGGTGTCAGCCCGGCGCGCACCCGCTTCGCCTCGCTCACGGTCGCCGCGGTCCTCGCGGCGCTCGGCGTGATCGCGATCGGTGTCGTCGGCTTCGTCGGGCTCGTCGCCCCGCACCTCGCCCGGTCCCTCGTCGGCGCCCGGCACGGCCGCGCGATCCCGGTCTCGATGCTCCTGGGCGGGGTGCTGGTCTGCGTGGCCGACACCCTGGGGCGCACGCTCATCGCGCCCGCCCAGATCCCCGCCGGGCTCATGGTCGCCCTGGTCGGCGCCCCCTACTTCATCTGGCTGCTCAGGAGGTCCCGCGCATGACGCCGAGCCACCCGCACCACGCCGTGATCCCGTACGAGCCCGGCGCGTGGCCGGAGGCGCTGCGGCGGATCGCCCGCCCCGAGGTGCTGGAGCGCTGGGGAGCGGCCGACCGTTCCCCGCACGCTCCCCGCCTGGTGGCCGTTCCCGACGGCGACGGCGACGGCGGATGGGCCGCCGCCGCACTGGTGACGGCGCGCCCCGGCACCGCCTACGTGAAGATCGTGGACGCGGTCGGGGATGTGCCGAAGGCCGCCGAGGCGGTGGTGTCGTACGCGTACGAGCAGGGCCTCGTGCAGGTCAAGTGGGAGGGGTGGACGGCGAGCGCGGAGGACGCCGACGCGGCCGGGTTCGCTCCGTTGCGGCTTCCCCTCGCCCGGCCGCACGGTCCGGGTGGGCCCGGTAGCGGGTATGTGCGCCGGCTGGGCAGGGCAGACGCCCTGGCCGAGGAGAAGAACGTCCCGGCTGAGGCAGACGTCCTGGCCGAGGCAGATGGCTTGGCCGAGGCAGCAGACGTCCTGGCCGAGGCAGGCACCCTGGCCGGGGAAGGCCTCGCCGAGCCGCCGTACTACCGGCAGAGCACCGACTTCACCTGCGGCGCCGTCACCGCCCTGGTCGCCCAGGCACAGGCGGGCGCGGAGAGCCCGGAGTCGCTCGACCGGCCGGCGGAGCTCACGCTCTGGCGGGACGCGACCAACTTCCCCGCGTGCGAGCCCGTGGGACTGGGGGTCGCGGTCCGCCGCAGGTGGCCCCTGTCGCCGGTCGAGGTGTTCCTCGACACGGACGAGCCGGTCCTGCTCGACCACCTCTCCGGGAGCGAGCGGGAGTGGCGGGCGGTGCTCCAGCGCGCGTCCCGGGCGGACGCCGGGCAGTCCGGCGTCCCGATCGAGGCGCGGCGGCTGTCCCTGGCCGGGCTCCGGAGCGCGGTCGGCCGGCGGGAGCACGTACTGCTCCTCGTCTCGCTGGCCGTCATGCAGGGGTTCGACGTGCCGCACTGGGTGCTGTGCCACGGGGTCGTGCCGGGTGCGGTGGTGGTGGAGGATCCGTGGTTCAACACGGCCGCCGGGGAGAGCTGGGTCGACGCCCACCTGCTGCCCGTGCCCGACGCGTCGCTCGACGCGATGTCCCTGGTCGGGGAGGGCCGGGTCCGGGGCGCCGTACGCATCGGACGCCCGGGGCGGTCCTGCTGAGGCCTTGCTGATGCCCTGCTGAGGGCGGCTCGGTGGCTCGGGGCTCGACGGCCCGGGACTCGACGGCCCGGCGGGCTCGGCGGGCCCGGTGGAGCTGCGCAGGACGGCTCAGCGCGCCCGCGCGGGTCCTGCTGGGGGCGGCTCAGCGCCCCCGGTCGACGACGCCCGCCCCCTCCGCGTACTCCCCCAGGACGATCACGCTGAACGCCGCCGCCACGAACACCTTCACGGCGCGCACCGCGTCTCCGGCGCGATGGGGTCGGTGGTGACCGGTGGCCGCGGTAGCGCCGTGCGCGGGGCCGGTCCTGCGTGGGTTCAGGGTGGCTGTGCTCATGTATCCATGGTGCTCCCGTCACCCGGATGGGCGCGTCGGCCCGCAGAGGGAACCCGCGCGCCGGGCGCGTAGCTCTCCAGTACCCCTCGGGCCGCACACATCCCCTACGGGTACCCCTGGGGCCGGGACCCCGGCGAAGCCCGTATTCCGTTTCGACCGGGGCCGGACCTGTGGCTACAATCGCCGGTCTGCCCGCCTCCCGCACCGTGGTACCGGCCTTTCGCCGCCGGCAGCCGGGGGAGCGCCGCCGACCGGACGGAAACCGGCCGACACCTACGGATACGAACCTTCCCGGCGGACCGACCGACGGCTCCGATGTCACCGGAGCGCTGCCCGGTCCGCCGCCCTGCGTCGAGAAGCCGTCGATAACCGTCGAGGGCCGTCAAAAGCCGTCGAAGGCTGTCGAAGAGCTGTCGTGAAGTCGGCAAGAAGTCGGCGAAAAGCCGTCGAAAAGCCGTTCAAGAGCCGTTGAAGAGCCGGAGGCAACACCGTGCCCGCGCACGTAGCAGAAAGCGACTCCCCCACCGATCCCCTGGCGCACGAACGCGCCCATCTCGCCGCGTCCCGCGCCGCCCTGCGCGCGATGCGCGAGGACGTACAGGCCCTCGACATCCGCGACGTCACCGCGAACTGGGTCAACGCCGCCGTGCTCCAGTCCCAGATCGACGACCGCATCAAGGCGCTCGCCGACCTCTCCCACACCCCCCTCTTCTTCGGCCGCCTCGACTACCTCCACGCGGTCGGCGGCGAGCTGGCCGAGGGTGCGGAGGGCGAGCGGTTCTACATCGGGCGCCGGCACGTCCACGACGCCGCCGGGGACCCGATGGTCATCGACTGGCGGGCCCCAGTCTCCCAGCCGTACTACCAGGCGTCCCCGAAGAACCCCCAGGACGTGGGGCTCCGCCGCCGCTTCGGGTACACGGCCGGCGAGCTGACCGCGTACGAGGACGAGCACCTCACCGACCCCACCGAGGCCGCGCGGACCAGCCGGCTCCTCCAGGCGGAGATCGAGCGGCCCCGCGTCGGCCCGATGCGCGACATCGTCGCCACCATCCAGCCCGAGCAGGACGAGATCGTACGGAGCGGCCTCGGCGGGACCGTCTGCGTGCAGGGCGGCCCCGGCACCGGGAAGACCGCCGTCGGCCTGCACCGGGTCGCGTTCCTGCTGTACGCGCACCGGGACCGGCTCGCCCGCACCGGCACCCTCGTCATCGGGCCGAACCGTTCCTTCCTCCACTACATCGAGCAGGTCCTGCCCGCCCTCGGTGAGCTGGAGGTCAAGCAGGCCACCGTCGACGACCTGGTGACGGCGGGCGTGGAGGTGCGGGGCGCCGACGACGCGGCCGCCGCCGTCGTCAAGGGCGACGCCCGCATGGCCGAGGTGCTGCGCCGGGCGATCCGCTCGCACGTGAGCACCCCCACCGAGCCCGTCGTCGTGGTGCGCGGGTCACGGCGGTGGCGCGTGCCCGCGTACGAGATCGAGGAGATGGTCGACGAGCTGCTCGCCCGGGACATCCGGTACGGCTCCGCCCACGAGGCCCTGCCGCAGCGGATCGCGCACGCCGTCCTCGTACGGATGGAGGAGGCGGGCGAGGCCCCCGACGACCGGGTGCAGAACACCGTGGCCCGCAATCCGGCGGTGAAGGCGGCCGTGAAGGCGATCTGGCCCGCCGTCGACCCGGAGAAGCTGGTGCTGCGGCTGCTGGCCGACCCGGAGTTCCTGGCCGCCCACGCGGAGGGGCTGCTCAGCGAGGACGAGCAGAAGCTGATCCTGTGGGCGAAGCCCGCCCGGAGCGTGAGGTCGGCCAAGTGGTCGGCGGCGGACGCGGTGCTGATCGACGAGGCCCGGGACCTGGTGGCCCGTACGCACTCGCTCGGCCATGTGGTGCTCGACGAGGCGCAGGACCTGTCCCCCATGCAGTACCGGGCGGTGGGGCGGCGCTGCTCGACCGGGTCGGCCACCGTGCTCGGGGACCTCGCGCAGGGGACGACGCCGTGGTCCACGGAGAGCTGGAACGAGGCGCTGTTCCACCTCGGGAAGGCGGACGCGGTGGTGGAGGAGCTGACGGCCGGCTTCCGCGTGCCGCGCGAGGTCATCGCGTACGCCTCCCGGCTGCTGCCCGCGATCTCGCCGGGGCTGGCGGCGGTGGAGTCGGTGCGTGAGGCGCCCGGTTCGCTGATCGTGCGGGAGGTCGTGGGCGGCGCGGACGAGCGGGACGCGGCCGTCGTCGCCGCCTGCGAGGAGTCGCTGCGCCACGAGGGGTCGATCGGGCTCATCGCCGCCGACGCCCGGATTCCGGCGCTGGGCGCGGCCCTGGAGGCGGCGGGCCACGCGTACCTGTCCCCCGGTGAGGAGACCACCGCCGAGTCGCGGCTGACGCTGGTGCCCGCGTCGCTCGCGAAGGGCCTGGAGTACGACTACGTGGTCCTCGACGAACCGGCGGCCGTGGTGGACGGCGAGCCGGACGAGCGGACCGGGCTGCGGCGGCTGTACGTCGCGCTGACCCGTGCGGTGTCGGGGCTGACGGTGGTGCACGCGGCGGCGTTGCCGGAGACGCTGGGCGCGTAGGCGCTGGAGGCGTAGGTACGCGGCTACGCGGTGCGCGGGTACGCAGCAGGTGCGTACGGCGCCGGGTCCGGCGAGGGACCGGGACCGGCGAGGACGTGGTCCGGCGAGGGTTGGGAGCGAGACCGGCGAGGGGGTGGGACCGCGCCCTGTCCCACCCCTCCCGGACACCCGGGGAGCCCCGGACCGATCAGGCGTCGAGCGCCTCGCGCCACTCCCGTACCGCCGCCGCGTCCACCGGCGCCGACCAGCCGCCAGGACGGGCCGCGCCGCCGATGTGGAAGGCGTCGATGCCCGCCCCCCGCAGCTGCGGCAGGTGGTGGAGCTGGAGGCCGCCGCCCACCAGGATCTGCGGCTCGTACCCCGGCTCCCCGGTCCGGGCGGCCTCCGCGAGGAGCGTCGGGATGCCGGTGTCGACCCCGGCCGGCGAACCCGCCGTGAGGTACGTGTCCAGGCCCGGCAGGTCCGCGAGCTGCTTGCGCAGGGCGTCGCGGTCGGTGGCCCGGTCGATCGCGCGGTGGAACGTCCACCGGGCGCCGTCCAGCTCGGCGACGATCCGCTCGACGGCCACCAGGTCGGCGTGGCCGTCCGCGTCGAGGAAGCCGAGGACGTACTCGTCGGCGCCCTCCGCCCGCATCTCGCGGGCCTTTCCGACCAGCACATCGATGTCACCGGCGGCGAATCCGTCCGCCACCCTGAGCATGACGCGCAGCGGGATGTCCACGGCGGACCGGATCGCCGCGAAGGTCTCCCGTGACGGCGTCAGGCCGTCCGCGGCCATGTCGGTGACCAGTTCGAGGCGGTCCGCACCACCTGCCTGAGCAGCGACCGCGTCCTCCGCGTCGAGAGCGATCACCTCCAGGACTGCACGGTTGCTCATGGGTCCCCATTCCTCCGATACGCGGCTATAGGTCTAGTCCAATGGCCAGACTACGGGGCGGCCGAGTGGCCGCGCAGCCCTCCATCTGAACGCATGATCGCGGAGATGCGCGAGCCCACCCCGCAGTCGAGTGATGAGGTTCATGCCCATGACAGGACGAATGCCGCCTCGCGCACCCCGGGCGTTCCTTGCGTTTCATAGGGGCGGGGGGTATACATGGGAGAGGAAGGGATACCCCCTAGGGGTATCCGATCCCCTGGCTCCGAGGAGGACCCCGTGCCCACGCACTCCGCCACCACCGGCACCGACGCCGCCTCCGGCAGCGTCGAGCTCGCCATCGGCGGGATGACCTGCGCCTCCTGCGCGGCCCGCATCGAGAAGAAGCTCAACCGGATGGACGGCGTGGAGGCGACCGTCAACTACGCCACCGAGAAGGCGAAGGTGACGTACCGGGGCGAGGACGTCTCCGTACAGGACCTGATCTCCACCGTCGAGGCCACCGGCTACACCGCGCAGGAGCCGCCACCGCCCGCGGGGGCGGGGAAGGACGGATCGGCGGCGCGGGAGACGGAGCCCGAACCCGACGACGGGCTCACCACCCTGCGGCAGCGCCTGATCACCTCCATCGTCCTCGCCGTCCCGATCATCGCCATGGCGATGATCCCCCCGCTCCAGTTCGACAACTGGCAGTGGCTCTCCCTGACGCTGGCCGCCCCGGTCGTCACGTACGCCGGCTGGCCCTTCCACCGCGCCGCCTGGACCAACCTCCGGCACGGCGCGGCGACGATGGACACGCTGATCTCGGTCGGCACGTCGGCCGCGTTCCTGTGGTCGGTGTGGGCGCTGTTCTTCGGTACGGCGGGCATGACCGGGATGACGCACCCGTTCGAGCTGACCATCGCGCGCAGCGACGGCGCGGGGAACATCTACCTCGAAGCCGCCGCCGGGGTGACCGCCTTCATCCTCGCCGGGCGCTACTTCGAGACCCGCTCCAAGCGGAAGGCCGGGGCCGCGCTCCGGGCCCTCATGGAGCTGGGCGCGAAGGAGGTCACCGTCCTCCGCGACGGCGGCCAGGTCACCGTCCCGACCTCCGAACTCCAGGTCGGGGACCACTTCCTGGTCCGGCCCGGGGAGAAGATCGCCACCGACGGTACGGTCGTCGAGGGCAGCTCGGCCGTGGACGCCTCGATGCTGACCGGTGAGTCCGTGCCCGTGGAGGTCGCCGTCGGGGACTCCGTCACCGGCGCCACCATCAACGCCGGCGGCCGCCTCGTCGTCGAAGCCACCCGCATCGGCTCCGACACCCAGCTCGCCCGCATGGCCCGCCTCGTCGAGGACGCCCAGAACGGCAAGGCAGCCGCCCAGCGCCTCGCCGACCGCATCTCCGCCGTCTTCGTCCCCGTCGTCATCGCCCTCTCGCTGGGCACCCTCGGCTTCTGGCTCGGCAGTGGCGCCGGACTCACCGCGGCCTTCACCGCCGCCGTCGCCGTCCTGATCATCGCCTGCCCCTGCGCCCTCGGCCTGGCCACCCCCACCGCCCTCATGGTCGGTACCGGCCGCGGCGCCCAGCTCGGCATCCTCATCAAGGGCCCCGAAGTCCTCGAGACCACCCGCCGCGTCGACACCATCGTCCTGGACAAGACCGGCACGGTGACGACCGGCAAGATGACCCTGCTCGACGTCCACGTGGCCGAGGGCACGGAGGGGAACGACGTCCTGCGGCTGGCCGGTGCCCTGGAGCACGCCTCCGAACACCCCATCGCCCAGGCGGTGGCGGCCGGCGCCGCCGAACGCCTCGGCGGGTCCGACCCCCTGCCCACCCCCGAAGACTTCGCCAACGTCCCCGGACTCGGCGTCCAGGGCACCATCGAGGGCCACGCCGTCCTCGTCGGCCGGGAGAAACTGCTGGCCGAGTGGGAGATCCGCCTGCCGGACGGGCTGGCCCGCGCCAAGGCCGAGGCCGAGAGCGCCGGGCGCACGGCCATCACGGTCGCGTGGGACGGGGAGGCGCGGGCGGTCCTGGAGGTCGCGGACGCGGTGAAGGACACCAGCGCCGAGGCCGTCGAGCGCCTGCGCGGCCTCGGGCTCACCCCGATCCTCCTCACCGGTGACAACCGGGCCGTCGCCGAGTCGGTCGCGGCCGAGGTCGGGATCGACCAGGTGTACGCGGAGGTCATGCCCGAGGACAAGGTGGACGTCGTCAAGCGCCTTCAGGAGGAAGGCCGTTCGGTCGCCATGGTCGGCGACGGGGTCAACGACGCCGCCGCCCTCGCCCAGGCCGACCTGGGCCTGGCCATGGGGACGGGGACGGATGCCGCGATCGAGGCCGGTGACCTCACCCTCGTACGGGGCGACCTGCGGGCCGCCGCCGACGCCATCCGGCTCTCGCGCCGCACCCTCTCCACCATCCGGACCAACCTGTTCTGGGCCTTCGCCTACAACGTCGCCGCCATCCCCCTCGCCGCGGCGGGGCTCCTCAGCCCGATGATCGCCGGGGCCGCGATGGCGTTCTCGTCGGTGTTCGTGGTCGGCAACTCGCTGCGGCTGCGCGGCTTCAAGGGCGCGTGAGGCCCCTGTCCGCCGGGCTCCTCACGCCCGTACGGACCGTGGTCACGGGCTGCTCACGGCCCGTACGCAACCGCACTCGCGCGGTGGGCACGGGCTCCTCACGCCCGTACGAACCGCACCCGCGTTCCTGGAACCGCCTGCGCCGCCCCGGCGAGGGCGGTTTCCGGTACGACGCCGACGACCGGGTATCCCCCGGTCGTCGGGTGGTCGTTGAGGAAGACGACGGGCCGCCCGTCCGGGGGCACCTGGACCGCCCCCAGCACCATGCCCTCGCTGGGCAGTTCGCCGTCGCGGGCCCGCTCCAGGGCGGGGCCTTCGGTGCGGAGGCCGATGCGGTTGCTGTGCGGGGAGACCCGGTACGCGGCGGTGGTGAGCGTACGCAGCGCGGCGGCCGTGAACCAGGCGTGGCGCGGGCCGAGGTGGAGGGGCAGCACCAGCTCGGCGGGGGCGCCGGGCCAGGGGACGGGGCCGTCGCACCCCCGTGGCTCCCCCGCCGGTTCGCCCAGGGACAGCGCGTCGCCCTCGCGCAGGGGGGCCGGGCCCAGGCCCGAGAGGAGGTCGGCCGAGCGGCTGCCCAGCACCGGTTCCGGCGCCAGGCCGCCCGCGAACGCCAGGTAGCCGCGCACCCCGCTCACCGCCGGGCCCACGTCCAGCACCGCGCCCGCCGGGACCCGGACGGGCGCGCCCCACGCCACGGGCCGCCCGTCGACGCTCACCCGGCACCCCGCACCGCCGACGACGGCCACCACGGCCCGGTCCGGGCGGACCGCGCACCCGGTGACCGTGGTCTCCAGGAGGGCGGCGCCCGGCGGGTTGCCCGCCAGCCGGTTGGCCAGCCGGGCGGCGGGGGCGTCCAGGGCCCCGGCCCGCCCGACGCCGAGGTGCGCCCAGCCGGTGCGGCCGGCGTCCTGGACGGTGGTGAGGGCGCCGGGGCGGACGACGTGGAGGAGCCCTGCCCGTACGGAGGCCATCAGCGAGTCTCCGTACGGGACTTGGGTACGGGGGCGGGTGCGGGCGGGGGTATGGGTGGGGGGACGGGTACGGGCACGGGGGCGGAGGCGGGTTCCGCTACGGACACGACCCCGGAACCGGGCACGGACACGACCCCGGACGCGGCCCCGGGCACAGGCACAGCCCCGGACACGACCCCGGCCCCAGGCACGACCCCGGGCACAGGCACAACCCCGGACACGACCCCGGCCCCAGGCACGACCCCGGCCCCGTCCCCCGCCCCGGCCACACCCCCAGGCGTCGAAGCCACGAACCGCACCCGTGTCCCCGGCCCCAGCAGCGCCGCCGGTTCCCTGGCCGGGTCCCACAGGGCCGCCGGGTCCACCATCCGCCCGATGAGCTGCCAGCCGCCGGGCGAAGGGCGCGGGTAGACCCCGGTGTACGGCCCGGCGAGGGCCAGCGCCCCGGCCGGAACCTTCGTACGGGGGGTCGTGCGCCGGGGCACGTGGAGGTGCTCGGGCAGCCCGGTGAGGTAGCCGAACCCGGGCGCGAACCCGCAGAAGGCGACCCGGAACGCGGTACGGGAGTGGAGTGCGGGCACCTCGTCGGCGCCGACGCCCCAGAGCGCGGCGACCTCCGCCAGGTCGGGGCCGTCGTACACGACGGGGATCTCGACCGCGTCGCGTTCCTCGCGGTGGAGGGGCGGCACAGCCCAGGAGAGCAGGTCACGGGCGAGCCGGTCCCGGGCCATGGGACGGGCGGGCCGGGACCGGGCCGCCGGACGGACGGCCCGGTCCCGGGTGCCGGGCATGCGGCCGTCCATGCCTCCACGGTCCTCGATGCCGTCGAGCAGCACGGTCCGGGCGCCCGGCACGATCTCGCGCACGCCGGGGAGTGCGCCCCGCTCGCGGCGGCGGAGCAGCTCCGCGTGGAAGGCCTCGGCGCGTTCGCCGTCGGCGAGTTCGACGAGGAGGGCGTGCGGCCCGGCGGGCAGCACCCGCATCCCGTGCGCCTCCGGCACGTCCTCACGGGTCACGTGAACGCCTCCACCCGCACGCCCGCCCCCTCCAGCGCCGCCCGCACCCGGCGGGCGAGGGCGGCGGCGCCCGGGGTGTCGCCGTGGACGCAGAGGGAGCGCGCCTCCACGGGGACCCGGCCGCCGTCCGCGCCGGTGACCGCCCGGTCGAGCGCCAGGCCGACGCTGCGGCGTACGACGTCGTCGGCGTCGTGCACCACCGCACCCGGTTCGCCGCGCGGGACCAGGGTGCCCCGCGCGGTGTAGGCCCGGTCGGCGAAGGCCTCCTCCACGGCGGGCAGCCCGGCGGCGGAGGCGTGGGCGAGCAGGTGGGAGCCGGGCAGCCCGAGGACGGTGAGGCCGCCGCCCGCGAGCCGGACGCCCGCGACGACGGCGGCGGCCTGCTGCTCGTCGTGGACGGTCCGGTTGTAGAGGGCGCCGTGCGGTTTGACGTACGAGACGGTGGAGCCGGCCGCTTCGGCGAACACCCGCAGGGCGCCTATCTGGTAGGCGATCTCGGCGGCCAGTTCGTCGGGCGGCACGTCCATCGAGCGGCGCCCGAAACCGGCCAGGTCCCGGTAGGAGACCTGGGCCCCGATCCGTACCCCGTTCACCGCGGCCGCGTCGCAGACCCGCCGCATGACGGAGGCGTCGCCCGCGTGGAAGCCGCACGCCACGTTGGCGCTGGTGACACAGGCCAGGAGCGCTTCGTCGTCGGTCAGGGTCCAGCGGCCGAAGCCCTCGCCCAGGTCCGCGTTCAGGTCCATCTTCACAGGCGCACGCTATTGACTGCGCTCCGGTGCGACAAGGGCCGGACCGGGCCGCCGGGGGTTTCCCGTAGCCGGCCTCTAAGGTCGTCCCCATGACGGACAGCCCCCGCCCCCGCGACGCCCGCGCCCTGCCCGACCGCTGGCGGGACACGCTCATCGCCGCACGCTCCGGGACGGCCGCCCCCGGCTCCGGCCCCGACCTCGGCCCCGGCTCCAACCCCGACTCCGACCTCGGCCCCGGCTCCGACTCCAACCCCGGCCCCACCCCCGACTCCGGCCCGGACCCGCTGCCGTACGCCGAGAACCTCCTGGCCCGCTGGGCCGAACCGCAGCGGCGCTACCACACCACCGCCCACCTGACGGCGGTCCTGGACCACGTCGACACGCTCGCCGGGTACGCCGCCGATGTGCACGCGGTGCGCCTGGCCGCCTGGTTCCACGACGCGGTGTACCGCCCCGACCGCACGGAGAACGAGGAGCGCAGCGCCGCCCTCGCCGAGCGGGCGCTGCCCGAGGCGGGGGTGCCGGAGGCGGTGACGGCGGAGGTCGCGCGGCTGGTCCGGCTCACCGTGACGCACGACCCGGCCGACGGGGACCGCAACGGCGAGGTGCTGTGCGACGCGGACCTGGCGGTCCTGGCGAGCGGCCCGCAGGAGTACGCGGACTACGCGGCGCGGGTGCGGGAGGAGTACGGCTTCGTCCCCGACGAGGCGTTCCGGGCGGGGCGGGCGGCGGTGCTGCGGCAACTCCTCGCGCTGCCGAGGCTGTTCCGTACGCCGCACGGGGCCGCCGCGTGGGAGGAGCGGGCCCGGCACAATCTGGCGACGGAGCTGGAGCTGCTGGAGTCCGGCTCTTCATGACGGGCGACCGGCAAATGTTCCGGTTCCTTCACGGTGTCGTCCCGGTCGCGCCCTGCCCCGGCCGGTGACACCTGACGCCAGCTAACGTCTGGCATCGCAGTTGCACACACTCTGACGACTCCATGGGGGGCGACACCATGTCCAAGACATCCACGGGATACGGCACGACGGTCGGCAGATCTTCACGGCGGCGAATACTCCGACTGGCCGGGGCCGGGCTCACGATGGCGGCGCTCGGGGCCGGGCTGACCGGGTGCGAGGACGAGCTCGCGACCGGCGGCGCGGGCAGCACGCCACCGCCGCCCAGCGCTTCCCCCGAGGACGGCAAGGCGCCGGAGGGCGGCCAGGCACCCGAGGACGGCCAGGCCCCCGCGCCCCTGTGGACGGAGTCGACCTCGGCCCAGACCTACGGGGACAACGACGAACTCGTCGCTGTGGACGGCGTGGTGATCGCGAGCGGTGACCCGCTGGCCGCCCTCGACGGGGCGACCGGCGCGAAGCGGTGGTCGCTGCCGGGCGGCGCGGTCCCCGGTG
Source organism: Streptomyces sp. NPDC007346 (assembly GCF_040703535.1). Classification (NCBI taxonomy): domain Bacteria; kingdom Bacillati; phylum Actinomycetota; class Actinomycetes; order Kitasatosporales; family Streptomycetaceae; genus Streptomyces; species Streptomyces sp. NPDC007346. Next base: position 15,874 of record NZ_JBEYKR010000008.1, on the reverse strand, counting down.
CGCCGCTGCTGCTCGGCGACGGCATCCTGTACCTGGCCAGCGGCAAGTACGACGGCAGCGTCGTCGGGTACGCCCCCGGTACCGGCAAGGAGATCTGGCGCAGCCACCTGGGCAAGGAGTACCGGCAGCCGAGGCCGATCGCCGTGGACGGACAGCAGGTGTACGTCATCGCCGAGATCCTGGAGGCCGACAACTCGTCCCACACCAACGTGATCGCCGCGCTGAACAGCACCACGGGCAAGCTCGCCTGGAAGGAACAGCGCGACCTAGGCACCGAGCAGAACGGCGTCCACGCCGTCGTACAGGGCCGCTACCTCGTCTACACCGACTTCAAGAAGAACCTCACGGTGCGCGACACGGCCACCGGCCGGCAGGTGTGGACGCAGAAGACGACGAAGACCAGCTACGGCCCCTTCGCCGTCCACCAGGACCTGGTGATCGTCCCGCAGGGGCAGCGGCTCCAGGCCTTCGCCCTCTCGGACGGCTCCGAAAAGTGGTCCGTACAGGCCGAGCAGTTCACCACCTTCAGGGAGCCGACCGTCCTGGACGACGTGCTCTACATCGCGGACAGCGGCCGCACGCTCCGGGCCCTCGAGCCGCAGACCGGCAAGAAGGTCTGGCAGTCCACGGCCCTCAAGGACGCGGGCGCGCAGGTTCCCCGGCACTTCGTCCGGGTGGGCGCCACCCTCTACGGAGCCACCGACCTCGACGAGCAGGGCGGCATCCACGCCCTCGACGCGAAGACCGGCGCCCTGCGCTGGACCTTCAACGACAAGTCCGGCGACTACCACGCGTGGCTGGTGGCCACCGACGGCAAGCACGTCTTCGCCCTGCACGGCAAGAAGCTGCACGCCCTGCCCGCATAGCGGGCGCACCCACCCCGCCGAACAGGCCCGTCGGCTCGCGGCGCCGGGAATGCGGACCCGTCGGCTCGCGGCGCCGGGAATGCGGAGGTGCTCTCCGGTGTTGCGAGCTGTCATGCCCGACTCCACCTCACGCCGCCGCACGTCCATGCCGCCGGCCGTATACATCCTCGGCCTCTCGGTCTTCGCTCTCGGCACCAGTGAGTTCATGCTGTCGGGCCTGCTGCCGCCGATCGCCGACGACATGAACGTCTCGATCCCGCAGGCCGGGCTCCTCATATCCGCCTTCGCGATCGGCATGGTGGTCGGCGCCCCGCTGCTCGCCGTGGCCACGCTGCGGCTGCCGCGCCGCACGACCCTGATCGCGCTGATCTCGGTCTTCGGCCTCGGCCAGGTCGCGGGTGCGCTGGCGCCGACGTACGAGGTGCTCTTCGCCTCCCGTGTGGTGAGCGCGCTCGCCTGCGCGGGCTTCTGGGCGGTCGGGGCGGCGGTGGCCATCGCGATGGTCCCGGTGAACCAGCGGGCGCGGGCGATGGCCGTGATGATCGGCGGGCTGTCGATCGCCAACGTGCTGGGCGTGCCGATGGGGGCCTTCCTCGGCGAGCACCTCGGCTGGCGGTCGGCGTTCTGGGCGGTGGGCGTGGCGTCGGCGGTGGCGCTGGTCGGGGTCGTCACCCGCATCCCGTACATCCCGCTGCCGGAGAGGAAGCCGGAGCTCAGGCAGGAGCTGGCGATCTACCGGGACCGGCAGGTCTGGCTGGCGATCGTGATCACCGCCCTCGCGGCGGGCGGGGTGTTCTGCGCGTTCAGCTACCTGGCCCCGCTGCTGACGGACGTGGCGGGCCTGGACTCGGGCTGGGTGCCGTGGATCCTCGGCCTGTTCGGGATCGGCGCGCTGATCGGTACGGTGATCGGCGGCCGGGTCGCGGACGCGCACCTCTTCGGGGTGCTGCTCAGCGGCATCACGGCGTCCACGGTGTTCCTGGCGGCGCTGGCCCTGTTCGCCTCCAGCCAGGTCGCGGTCGTCGCGCTGGCGTTCCTGCTGGGCCTGTCGGCGTTCTTCACGGCCCCCGCGCTCAACGCCCGGATGTTCAACGTGGCCGGGGCGGCCCCGACGCTGGCCGGCGCCACGACGACGGCCGCGTTCAACCTGGGCAACACGACCGGCCCGTGGCTGGGCGGCACGGTGATCGACGCGGACTTCGGCTTCGCGGCGACGGCGTGGGCGGGCGCGGGGATGACGGTCCTGGCCCTGGCGGCCGTGGCGGTGTCGCTGCGACTCCAGCGGGGCGGGGGCGGCGTCACGCGTTCGCGGCTGATCGCGCGGAGCGGGGCCGGGGAAGGTCGGACGGCAGGCACGGAACGTACGGGGTCGGTGGGTGCGGAACGTACGGGGTCGGTGCGTGCGGAACGTACGGAGCCGACGCGCCCCGAACATACAGAGTCGGCGCGCCCCGAACGTACGGAGTCGGCGCGTCCGGAACGTACAGCGCGGGTCGAGACGGCTGGCTGCGCAGCGGGGGGAGCGCGGGGCCCCGCCCCCACCCAGCCCTAGTCCTACTCCTCGCCCCGGTCCCAGCCCTGATCAGGGTCCCAACCCTGATCAGGCTTTCCCCGGCGCCGCCCGCCCCTTGGGCCGCCGGAGCCCGGCGGCGGTGAGCCGGCGCACCAGCTCCTTCGAACCGATCTCCCGCGCGCCCGCGCGTACGGCGTCCGCGTAATGCGCCTCCGGTACGTCGTAGTGGTCGCGCTCGAAGGCGCGCGGCGGGCAGCCGATCGCGGCGGCGAAGGTGTGCAGCTCCTCGAACGACACGTCGCTGACCAGGTGCGACCAGAGGCGCCCGTGTCCGGGCCAGGTGGGCGGGTCGATGTAGAGGGTCACCGCCGCGGTACCTCGCCCAGCGCCCCCACCGGCGCGACGGCCACGGCCGCCTTGACGCACACCCAGTGCGGGTCGGGCCCCAGCTCCGGCTCGACGTCCAGCGCGTGCGGCTCGTCCTCGGTGCAGGCGGGGCAGAGCGGCCACCGCCCGTACTTCTCCAGCAGGGCGTCCTGCACGTCCTGGGCGATCAGCCCGGCGACGAACTCCGCTCCCTCGGGCCACTGCTCGACCCACCACCGGCGGTGCGTCACGGCGTCCTCGACGAGCGAGACGACGTCGGCCTCGGCGACGTCACCCGCGACGAGATCGGCCATGACCAGCGCGCGGGCGGTGTGCAGCGCCTGCTCCAGGGGGTTCAGCTCCATGCCCCCATTGTGCGCCCGCGCGAGAAGCGCTGTGCGCCCGCGCGTACGAGGTGCTGCCGGAGGCAGGGACCACGGAGGGGTTGACGGACCCCGGTGCTGAAAATACCTTTCAGATGTGACCCAAGACGTGAAGGAAATTTTCAGGGGCGACTCGCCACCGGCCCCCGCGGCCCTCGCCGCGAAGGTGCGGACGCTCGCGCCCTCCATGACGCGCTCCATGCAGCTGGTCGCCGAAGCCGTCGCGGGCGACCCGGCCGGATGTGCCGCCCTCACCGTCACCGGTCTCGCCGAACTCACCGGCACCAGTGAGGCGACCGTCGTCCGCACCGCCCGCCTCCTCGGCTACCCCGGCTACCGGGACCTGCGCCTCGCGCTGGCCGGGCTCGCCGCGCACCAGGAGTCGGGCCGGTCGCCCGCCGTCACGGCGGACATCGCGGTGGACGACCCGATCGCCGAGGTGGTCGCCAAGCTCGCCTTCGACGAGCAGCAGACCCTCGCGGACACGGCCGCCGGGCTGGACACCGTACAGCTGGGCGCGGCCGTGGCCGCCGCGTCGACCGCCCGCCGCATCGACATCTACGGGGTGGGGGCCTCCTCCCTGGTCGGCCAGGACCTGGCGCAGAAGCTGCTCCGGATCGGCCTCATAGCCCACGCGCACACGGATCCGCACCTGGCGGTGACCAACGCCGTGCAGCTGCGCGCCGGCGATGTGGCGATAGCGATCACGCACTCCGGCTCGACGGGTGACGTCATCGAGCCGCTGCGGGTGGCGTTCGACCGGGGGGCGACGACGGTCGCGATCACCGGGCGGCCCGACGGGCCCGTATCGCAGTACGCGGACCACGTGCTCACCACGTCCACCGCGCGCGAGAGCGAGCTGCGCCCCGCCGCCATGTCGAGCCGCACGAGCCAACTGCTCGTCGTGGACTGCCTGTTCATAGGCGTGGCCCAGCGGACGTACGAGACGGCCGCGCCCGCCCTCGCCGCCTCCTACGAGGCGCTGGCCCACCGCCGCACCCCCCGCAGCACCCGCTGACCTGACCTGCGCGGATCCGACCCGGCGCCCCGCACCAGCCGCCCGCCGCCCGTCCCCCGCCCCGGATCGGGCCACGCACCGCCGCACCGCCCGCACCACCCGTACGAGAACGAGAAAGCAGAGCCGCCCTCCATGACCTCCACCACCGACGCGAACACCGACGCCCCCGGCACCACCACCCCCGCCTCCCCCGAGGGCTACGGCGAACTCCGCGCCCAACTGGCCACGCTCACCACCGAGGAGTTCCGCCCCGAGTTCGCCGAGATCGACCGGCTGCCCACGCCGGAGCTGGCGCGGATCATGAACGGCGAGGACGCCACCGTCCCCACCGCCGTCGCCGAGCGGCTGCCGCAGATCGCCGCCGCCATCGACGCCGCCGCCGAGCGCATGGCCCGTGGCGGCCGGCTGATCTACGCGGGCGCCGGCACCGCGGGCCGCCTCGGGGTGCTGGACGCCAGTGAATGCCCGCCCACCTTCAACACCGACCCCTCCGAGGTCGTCGGCCTGATCGCGGGCGGCCCGTCCGCCATGGTGAAGGCCGTCGAGGGGGCCGAGGACAGCAAGGAGCTGGCCGCCGCCGACCTGGACGCGCTGAAGCTGGGCGCCGACGACACGGTGGTCGGGATCTCCGCCTCCGGCCGCACGCCGTACGCGATCGGCGCGGTCGAGCACGCCCGCGCGCAGGGGGCCCTGACCATCGGGCTCTCCTGCAACGCGGACTCGGCGCTCGCCGCCGCCGCCGAACACGGCCTGGAGATCGTCACCGGCCCCGAGCTGCTCACCGGCTCGACCCGGCTGAAGGCGGGCACGGCGCAGAAGCTCGTCCTCAACATGATCTCGACGGTCACGATGATCCGGCTCGGCAAGACGTACGGGAACCTCATGGTCGACGTCCGCGCCTCCAACGAGAAGCTGCGGGCTCGCTCCCGGCACATCGTCTCCCTCGCCACCGGCGCGTCCGACGCCGAGATCGAGGCCGCGCTCGCCGCCACCGACGGCGAGGTCAAGAACGCGATCCTGGTCGTCCTCGGCCAGGTCGACGCCCCGACAGCCGCCCGGCTCCTGACCGAGTCGTCCGGCCACCTCCGCGCCGCCCTCACGGCCGTACGCCCGACCTGACCCACCGTCCGGGGCGCCCCGGACACCACCGGACACCACGGGCGCCCCTGAGCACCACAGGCACCACAGGCACCACACCCCCCGCACAGCAAGGCACCGAGCACCATGGCCACAGAAGACAAGAACCGCGCCACCGCCGCCGCGATCCTTCCGCTCGTCGGTGGCGCCGCGAACGTCCGCTCCATCGCCCACTGCATGACCCGGCTCCGCCTCGGTCTGCACGACCGCTCCCTCGTCGACGACGAGGCGCTGAAGGCCCTGCCCGCCGTGATGGGCGTGGTCGAGGACGACACGTACCAGATCGTGCTGGGTCCGGGCACGGTCGCCCGGGTCACCCCGGAGTTCGAGCAGCTGGTGGAGGAGGGCCGCGAGGCCGCGCCGGCGCCCGAGCCCGGTGGGGCGCCCGTCTCCGCCGAGGAGCTGGCGGCGCAGGGCGCGGCGATCAAGGCAGAGCAGAAGGCGAGGAACGCCACCCCCTTCAAGCTGTTCCTGCGCCGGATCGCCAACATCTTCGTACCGCTGATCCCGGCCCTCATCGGCTGCGGCATCATCGCGGGCCTCAACGGACTGCTGGTCAACCTGGGGTGGCTGCCCGCCGTGACGCCCGCGCTGGCGGCGATGGCATCCGGTTTCATGGCGCTGATCGCGGTGTTCGTGGGCTACAACACGGCGAAGGAGTTCGGCGGTACGCCGATCCTGGGCGGTGCGGTGGCGGCGATCATCGTCTTCCCGGGCGTCGCGGACATCGACGCCTTCGGCCAGACCCTCGCGCCCGGCCAGGGCGGTGTGCTCGGCGCGCTGGGGGCGGCGGTCCTCGCCGTGCACGTGGAGAAGTGGTGCCGCCGCTGGGTGCCGGAGGCGCTGGACGTCCTGGTCACCCCGACGCTGACGGTGCTGATCTCGGGCCTGGTGACCATCTTCGGCCTGATGTACGTGGCGGGCGAGGTGTCGTCCGCGATCGGTACGTTCGCGGACTGGCTGCTCTCCAACGGCGGGGCGGGCGCGGGCTTCGTGCTCGGCGGCCTGTTCCTGCCCCTGGTGATGCTGGGCCTGCACCAGGCGCTGATCCCGATCCACACCACGCTCATCGAGCAGCAGGGCTACACGGTCCTGCTCCCCATCCTGGCGATGGCGGGCGCCGGCCAGGTGGGCGCGGCGGTCGCCGTCTACCTCCGCCTCCCCCGTAACGGCTCGATCCGCCGCACGATCAGGTCCGCGCTCCCGGCGGGCCTGCTGGGCGTCGGCGAACCCCTGATCTACGGCGTCTCGCTCCCGCTGGGCCGCCCGTTCATCACGGCGTGCGTGGGCGGCGCGTTCGGCGGCGGCGTCGTCGGCCTGTTCCACCAGCTCGGCGACACGGTCGGCTCGACCGCCATCGGCCCGTCCGGCTGGGCCCTGTTCCCGCTCCTGGACGGCAACCACGGCCTGGGCTCGACGATCGCGATCTACGCGGGCGGCCTGCTCGTCGGGTACGTGGCCGGCTTCGTCGCGACGTACTTCTTCGGCTTCAGCAGGGACCTGCTGACCGAGTTCAACGTCTCCCAGGACCCGGCCCCCTCCACGGTCGCCGCCACGGGCGGCACCCACCCCGCGCCGGACACGGGAGCGGCGGACGGCCCCGGCGGTACCGGAGACACTGGTGGTACCGGAGACACCGGTGGTCCCGGAGACACCGGCAGCTCCGGCGGCCCCGGCAGCTCCGGCGGCCCCGGCGGCCCCAGCGGCTCCGGTGGCCCCGGCGGTCCCGGCGGTACGGACCCCGACGCCCCGGCGAAGGCCCCGGCCGGGGTCTGACCACCCACGCCCGCCCCGTCAGGACGACGGCGATCCGGTACGGGACGGGACGGGGTGTGCCCGGGGCTCGCGGGGACCTTCAGTGCAGCGCGGGTTCCGCGTCCGGCGAGGGGCCGGGCGCGGGCGCGGCCTCCACCGGGGTGGAAGGGATGAGGAGGGACGCGACAAGTCCCAGCAGGACGAACCCCGCGGCGACGTAACCGCCGAGGACGACCCCGTCCGTCATCGCCGCGCGCGCCGCGTCCGCGACGGAGACCGTCTGCGGGTTCGCGGCCAGCGGACCGATCGCGGCTCCCGCGCTGTCGGTGACGGCCCCGGTGAGCCGGCCCGCCTCGCCCGCGGGCAGGCCGCCGCTGGTGAGCCGGTCGTTCAGCCGGGTGCTGAGCGTGGTGAAGAACACCGTGGTCAGGGCGGCGATACCGAGGGCGGAGCCGAGCTGGCGGAAGGCGCTCTGGACCCCGGACGCCTGGCCGGAGCTGGCTTCGGGCACATCGTTGAGGACGACGTTGGTGACCTGGGCGGTCGCGAAGCCGACGCCGATCCCGTACAGGAAGAGCACCAGCGAGACGGACCACCAGGAGCTGTCCGGGGCGGCGATCAGCCCGATCCCGGCGAGCCCGACGACCTCCAGCGCGAGCCCGACGCGCAACTGGCCGAGCGGGGCGACCTTGGCGGCCATGCCGAAGCTGGCACCGCTGGCGACGAACGACCCGATGGCCACGGGGACCAGGGCCAGTCCGGCCTGGAGAGCGCTGTAGCCGAGGGTGAACTGCAACCACAGCGGCAGGATCGCGACGACGCCGAACTCCCCGATGCCGATGATCAGCGTGGCGATGTTGCCGCTCCGGAACGAGGCGATGGAGAACAGGCTCACGTCCATCAGGACCCGGTCCGGGTCACCGGCGCGGCCGAGGACGATCTGCCGCCGTACGAACGCGAAGAGACTGACGGCCGAGAGGACCAGGGCCACCAGCACCGGCGAGGGGCCGCCGGACCAGCTGAGGCCGAGGACCTCCAGCGGGTGCACGGTGGTGATCCAGCCGTACGTACGCCCCTCGACCAGCCCGAAGGCGAGCAGCCCGAGGGCGGCCACGGACAGCAGCGCTCCAGGGACGTCGATACGGCCCCGGGTCCGGGGCGAGGGGGCCATGTACAGCAGCACACCGGCCCCGACCAGCACGGACAGCGGCACGTTGATACCGAAGGCCCAGCGCCAGGAGACGTGCTCGGCGAGCCAGCCGCCCAGCAGCGGGCCGAGCGCGGCTGCGGCACCGATGGTCGAACCCCACACCGCGAACGCCTGGCCGCGCGCCTTGCCGGTGAAGGTCGCCTTCAGCAGGGACAGCGAGGTCGGCAGCAGCATCGCCGCTCCGGCGCCCTGGAGGAACCGGGCCAGGATGAGCAGCCCGCTGCTGGGCGCGAGCCCGGCCAGCACGCTGGTCGCCCCGAAGACGACGACACCGCCGACGAAGATCCGGCGGGCGCCGAAGATGTCGGCCAGTCGCCCGGTGAGCAGGAGCAGCGCCGCGAAGACGATGGCGTACGACTCCTGGATCCACTGCGCCTGGGCGGAGGTGGCGTCCAGGTCCTCGATGACCGAGGGGACGATCACGTTCACGATCGTGGTGTCCACCACGATCAGTGCCACCCCCAGCGCAATCGCGATCAGCCCGAGCCACTGGCGGGTGGCGGACGGTTCACGCACAACAAGTCCTTCCATCGTGGAATAGTTCCATGATGAAAGTAAGCTGAGGGCGATAGGTTGTCAAAGACCGCAGGCGCGGCGCGGAGCAGTCCGGTCCGGTCCGTTCCTGGACCAGTCGGCCCGTACGGAGACACGGGGAGCCGGATCCCGGAGGAAGGGTGGCGTTGGCGTTGGCCGTGGAGGAATCGGCACACAGCGTGGCCGACGAGGAATCGGCACACAGCGTGGCCGAGAAGGGATCGGCACCCAGCGGTGTGGCGGCACAGCGGGAGCGGCTGATCGAGGGGCTGCGGGCCTACGGCGGCCAGTTCACCGAGCTGAGCCGGCTCTTCGCCGACTGGCTGGGCCTGCACTCCACGGACGCGGCCGCGCTGCTGGAGGTCGCCGCGGCGGAGGAGCGGGGTGCCCCGCTGTCACCGGCCCGCCTCAGCGAGCGGATCCTGCTCTCCCCGAGCGCGACGACCGCCCTGCTCAACCGCCTCGAACAGGCGGGACACATCATCCGCAGCCGGGAACACACCGACCGGCGGGTCATCACGCTGCGCAGCAGCGCGTACGTCCAGGAGCGCGCCGACGAGTTCTTCCGCCCCCTGGGCGTCCGCCTGGACGCCGTCATGGCCGGGCACCCGCCCGAGGTACTGGCCGGCTTCGAGGCCTTGCTCGGCGACCTGAGCCGGAACATGGACGCCTACATCGCCGAGCGGAGCGAGGAGAGCCGGGCGGAGGACGGCCGAGGACGGGGCCCGTCCGCCTGACCCCAGTGGCCGGCGGCCGCCGCCTACGGGGCAGCGTCCAGCGGCCAGCGGCCAACGGCTACGAGGCAGCGGCCGGCGCCTACGAGGCGGCGGGCCCCGGGAACTCCCCCGTCGGAAGCGACACGTCGAAGGGCGCCGGGAGAGCCAGCGGCTTGCCGAACGGCACCGCGTCCGCGTGCTTGAACGTGCCGTCCTCGTTCGGCTCCGTGAAGAGCGTGGACATGGCCCCGCGCGTGTCGAAACGGTCGATCAGCAGGTACATCGGAACGCCCGCACGCGCATAGGCGCGGTACTTCTTCGTCCGGTCCTCCCGCGCGTTGCCCTTCGACGTGATCTCGACGATGAGCAGCGCCTCGGCGGCGTCGAGCGGATCGCTGGTCTCCGGATCGGCCGCGGCGATCAGCTCGGTCGGCATGACCACCAGATCGGGGACGTACAGCTTGTCGAGCGGCGCCACGTGGATGCCGAGGGTCTGGTAGATCTCCAGATCGTCGGGCAACGTCGCGTAGAGCCTGCGCTGCACCTTCGCGGCGATGCCGTTGTGGTGTGCGTGCGGCGGTGGTACCAAGACGATCTGCCCCTCGTCGATCTCGGCGCGCCATCCCTCGGGCACGTCCAGTTCACGCCAGGTCTGCAACAGGTAGTCCCACGCGCGCGCACCCGGTGCGTGGCCGTTCTCGACGAACGCTGCGGTCATCGCGGGTCCCTTCTTCCGTGGCCTTGCCGAGAGGCTAGATCGGAGGTTTCGCAGCTGTACGCCGCTTTTCCCAGCGTCCCACGAACGGGTGGCCGCGCACAGGACAGCACGCCCTTCGGCCCCGCCTCCCCGCATCCCCGGCCCCCATCCCCGTGATTCCTCCCACGGCATGAACTCCGGCCCGCCGGTCATACTGGCCGAGGACGGACGAGACGGACGAGACGGACGAGACAGCAGCAGCCACGGCAGCCACCGCAGTCACGGAAGACAAGGCCGCGCACGGAAGACAGGGCCGCGTTCGGGAGACGAGACGGAACCGGAGGGCGGGGACATGGACGACGACACCTGGTCCGGTGCGCTGCACCGGCTCTGGCAGGCCGCTTCGCAGGCCGAGGAGGTCGCGGCGCTGGCGGACGACGTCTACGCGCCGCTCCTCGCCACCCCGGGGGTCCACCTGGTGGTGGGCACGCGGTGGGACGAGAAGCAGGTGCTGCGGTACATGCGCGCCCTGAGCACCGCGAGCGACGCCCCGGTGATCGTCGCGACCACGCGGTCCATGCCGGAAGCGGCCGTACGGGAACCGGGCGGCGAACCCGTGGTGACCCGGTCCTCCGTGGCCGCCCTCGACGACGCGGTGTGGCCGGAGGCGGAGTTCCTGCGGCGGACGCCGGGGGCCTCCGTCGTGGCCTGCACCTTCCGGCTGGACCACCGGGGCTGGGCCACGCTCGGGGTCGCCGTCGACCCCTCGGCGGACCTGGCGGCCGTCGAGGGCCGCCTGACGCAGGCCGTCGACGTCATCGCCGCCTGCCACACCGGCATCCTCCAGCGCGGCCGTGAGGCCCGCCGGGGCGCGGACGACGCGCTGCTCGCCGAGGCCTCGCTCCAGATGGACTCGTCGCTGGACGTGGAGGACACCCTGCGGCGGGTGGCCCGGATCGCCGTTCCGGCCGTCGCCGACGGCGCTCTCGTACACCTGCTGCGCAGCGAGGGCCCGGAGTTCGTCGCGGCCACGCACGTCGCCGTCCAGCAGCAGCGCGCCCTGGAGGCGGCCGGCCGCGACGACCCGTGGCTGGCGGCCCTGCTCGCGCGGCGGGGCGAGGACGAGGACACGGTGTTCCTGAGCGGCACCGCACTCGACGGCTCGCCCTTCGCCGACCCCGGCCCCGGCCTCGTACCCGCCCCCGCCGGGGAGGGCCACCACCCCACCGTCGTCAGCATCAGCACGCTCCGCGCCCGGGGCCGGGTGGTCGGCAGCATCACCTTCGTCTACCAGCGGCCGGAGGCCCGGCTGCCGAACAGCGCCTTCCTCCGCAGCCTCGCCACCCGGGCCGCGCTCGCCATCGACAACGCCCTGCTCTACGAGCTCCGCCGCAACGCCGTCCTCTCCCTCCAGGAGCACCTGCTGCCCTCGCAGCTCCCGGAGACCGCCCAGTGGGACCTGTCCGCGAGCTACGCGGTCGGCGACCCCATGCTGGACGTGGGCGGCGACTTCTACGACGCCGTGCCCCGGCCCGACGGCTCCATCGCCCTGCTGATCGGGGACGTCTGCGGACGCGGCGCGGAGGCAGCGGCCCTCACCGGCCTGGCCCGCCACACCCTGCGCACCCTGCTGGAGGAGGGCACCGACGCGGGCACCGCCCTCAGCCGCCTCAACCGGGCCCTGCGCCAGGAGCGGGCGAGCCGCTTCCTCACCGCGGTCGTCGCGACGCTGACGCCCCAGGCCGACGGCACGGCGCTGCTGAGCACGTGCAGCGCGGGACACCCCCCGCCCCTGGTGCTCCGCGCCGACGGCACGGTCTCCGAAGTGCTCTGCGGCGGACTCCTCCTCGGCGTCCTGGACGACGTCTCGTACGAGAGCCACGAGGAACGCATCGCCCAGGGCGACACCCTGGTGCTGTTCACCGACGGGCTCACCGAGTCGCGGGAGGCGGGCGGCGCGTTCTTCGAGAGCGTCCTGCCCGGCCGGCTCGCCGCCCTGCGCGGCTCCGGCGCCGCCCGCATCGCGGAGAGCCTGGCCCAGCAGGCAGGCGAGTTCCGCGACTCCGGGCAGGACGACATCGCCCTGCTCGTGGCCCGCTGGACCGGCCTTCCGCCCGGCGCGGGCCCGCTCCCCCACGACCACCGCCTCGAACGGGCGGCCCTGTGACGAACACCCAGACCGCCGGGGCGGCGACCGTCACCCGAAGACGGCGACCGGCAGGACCGCGTCCCTTGACCGAACCGGCGACCGGCTCGGCCGCGCCCCGTACCCGAACCGGCGAACAGACAGGGCCCCGATGAACAGTGACGGACTGATCCTCGTCGTGGAGGACTCGGAGGAGGACACCGAGGCCATCCAGCGCGCCCTGTCCCGCTCCCACCCCTCCCTGCACGTGGAGTTCGCCCCGCGCAGCGACGCCGTGGTGCCCCGCCTGCTCGATCCCGCCGCCCCCACGCCGGACCTGGTGCTGCTGGACCTCAACATGCCGGGCACGAACGGCCTGACGCTCCTGTCCGAGCTGCGCGCGCACTCCGCGTGCGCGTCCCTGACCGTGGTGGTCTTCACCTCGTCGACCTCCTCGACGGAGGAGGACGCCTGCTACGCGGCGGGCGCGGACAGCTACATCTACAAACCCGTCAACTTCGAGCTGTTCCAGACGGTCCTGCGGGGCGCGGTCGACTTCTGGATGGCCCAGACGTCCGAGGACCGACCGGCCGGCTCCGGGTAGCCGGCTGCGGGATAGCCGGCTCCGGGTAGCCGGCTACCGACCGGCCGGCTTCCTGGTAGCCCGCCCGCCCACCGGACCCGTCGACCCACCGGCCCCATCGCCCCGTCCCGTCCCGCCCCGTCCCGGTCAGCCGCCCAGCGTGAACCACACCGCCGTCCCGGGTCCGCCGCCCGGCGCGGGTGCCGGGCTCTCCAGCCACAGCCGCCCCCCGTGGCGCTCCACGATCCGCTTCACCACGGCGAGGCCGACGCCCGAGCCGCCGCCGCGCTCGTCGCGCCGGTGCAGCCGCCGGAACAGCTGGAGCACGTCCTCCTGTTGCTCGACGGGGATCCCGATGCCGTTGTCCCGTACGACGAGGGCGGTCACCGCGTCCCCGTCCGGCCCGGCCACCGGCACCGCCTCCACCCACACCCGCCGCTCCCCCGCCGCACCCTCGTCCGCCACGTACTTGGCCGCGTTGACGAACAGGTTCTCCAGCACCTCGCGCAGCCGCTCCCGGTCCGCGCGCAAGGAGGGCAGCGGGGCCGGGCGCACCACCGTGACGCCCTGCTCCGCCAGCCGGTCACCGGCGACGAGCAGCGCGTCGTCCACCACCTCGTCCAGCGACAACAGCTCGCGCTCCAGGCCCACTTGGCCCAGGCGGGAGAAGTGCAGCAGGGAGTCGAGCAGCCCGTCCATGCGCTCCGCGAGCCGGCGCACGGTGGTCAGGCGGCGCAGCGAGGTGGCGTCCAGTACGGCACCGGCGTCCTCGACGATGAAGGCGGCGGCGTTCGAGATCCCCCGCAACGGTTCCTTCAGGTCGTGGGCCGCCGCGTGCGCGAAGGAGTCCAGGTCCTCGTTGGTCCGGGCGAGCTCCGTGTTCCGCGCCTCCAGCTCGGCCATGTGCCGGTTCAGCAGGCCCGCCACCTCCCGCCACAGCTCCCCGGCGACGGCCCGCTGCGCGGGGGTCCACGGCGTGCTCCGCCCGCGTACGGTGGCCCGGTGGACGGCGGCGGAACCGCGCGGGGTCAGCCGCTCACCGCCCGGCCCCGTACGCACCGGGCGCGCCGGATCGGCCGCCCACTGGCGGGGCGCGGGCTGCTCTCGGCGCCACCACGCCAGCAGGTCGCCGTCCCGGTCGAAGGGGAGGAAGAGGAGGCCCGCGGGCACCCCCTGCGCTTCGGCGTCCGCCGGGTCGAGCCCCAGCACCTCCGGCACCCGGTCGCTGCTCCACACCTCGCCCACCGGACTCGGGCCCGCCAGCCGCTCCAGCAGGCCGGGCAGCGCCGCCGGGAGCGGACTCCCCGTCGCCGACACCTCCTCACCTCTCAGGAGCACCGCCCCGTCCGCGTCCAGGAGTTCGGCCAGTCCGACGTCCGGGCTCATCAGCGCGTCCGGCGCCTGGGCGGTGAGCCGGGCCAGCAGTGTGGCGAGCGCCCTGCGGTACCCGGACAGCTCGTCGGCCTGCTCGCGCTCGGCGACGGCCGTCAGCTGGAGCGACAGCGCGATCCCGAAGAACTCGCAGGCCGCCCGCACTTCGGGGGTCAGCTGCCGCGGCTCGTCGCCGTGGCAGGCGATCAGCCCCCACAGCTCGCCGTCGCGCAGGAGCGAGACCGACATGGACGAGGCCACACCGATGTTGCGCAGGTACTCCAGGTGGTAGCCGGAGACGGTACGCAGGATCGAGCCCGACAGGTCCAGCGGCTCACCGGTCCCCTCCCGCAGCTCCGGCAGCAGCCCCACCGTCGCGTCGTCCACGTCCCCGATGACCCGGATCCAGTTGCGGGCGTAGAGGCGGCGGGCCTGCGGCGGAATGTCACTGGCCGGGAACCACAGCCCGAGCCACGGCTCCCGCCCCTCACCGCGCACCTCCGCGACGACCTGGCCGGGGCCCTCGGCTCCGTCGAACCGGTACGCCACCACCCGGTCGTAGCCGGTGAGCGCCTGGACCTCGCGGACGGCGGCCGCACAGCACTCGGTGACGTCGGAGGCGCCCTGGAGCCGGTGCAGGGCGCGGCGGACCCGGGGGAAGAAGTTCTGGAAGACGAACGGCCCGTCCGCCGCCCGCGGTTCGAACTCCAGCACCAGCAGCTCCGCGACCCGGTGGACGGTCACGTCGAAGTGCCGCACCCGCCCGTCCCGCTCCAGCGAGAGGGCCAGCACCCCGGAGGCGGCGGGCCCGTCCGACGAAAAGGCCGACGAAGAAGCCGAGGGAGAGGCCGACGACGAAGAAGAGGCCGACGACGAGGGCCCGTCCTCCGAGGGGCCCGCCGCCTCCGTGCTCTCCCGCGCCAGCGCCCACTGCTCCTCGCCGATCAGCTCCGTGACCGGCCGACCCACCAGCTCCTCGGCCGCACGTCCCAGCACGTCGGCCACGTTCCGGCTCACCGTGTCCACCACGGCGTCGTGCAGCCGGGCCGCGACCAGGGCCCCGTACGACTGGACTCCGCCGAGCAGGTGGATCGGCTCCCGTACGCACTGGGAGAGGTCGAACTCCTCGCTCACCCCGGCCTCGGCCGCCACCGCTTTCGGGGAGAGCCATCCCCGTACCTCGTCGGACACTGTCTTCTCTCCGTCCCGTCGCCCCGCTCGCGCCTTCCTACCACCCCGGACGATCCGTATATCCCATCGGCGTGTAGAGAAAGCGATGCCGGGAACCTGAATTTCCGGAGGTTGATAACCATGGTTCCCCTGATTCTGGTTCTTCTGCTCGCTCTGGTTCTCTTCGGTGCCGGATTCGCCATCAAGGCCCTCTGGTGGGTAGCCGTGACCGTCCTGGTGCTGTGGCTCCTGGGGTTCTTCGTCCGGCCCGCCGCAAGTGGTGGCCGTCGCGGTCGGTGGTACCGCTGGTAAAGCTGCTGACCAGCTAAAACGGGGGTGGGGGGGGGGGGACAGACCCGCGCGCGCCCCGGGACAGTCGCAGCAACCGCACCGAACGGGGGAAGAGAGGAACAACAGTCCGCTAAAAGAT